>JAFGRR010000189.1 GCA_016935035.1 Phycisphaerae bacterium
GCGTCGGACTGCCACTTCTGCATCCAGACCGGGCAGGGCCAGCCGCGCTGTTCGGCCCAGACGGTTTCCGAATCCCAGTAGGCACCCTTGACGAGGCGCACGCCGACGGGCGTACCGCGACGTTTGGCGTATTCGACAATGCGATGGGCATCCTTGTCGCCATCGGTCAGGTACGCCTGCAAGACGATGCCGAAATGCGGGTAATCGCGGAACTCATCCTCGACCAACAACTCCTCGAAGAGCTCGAGGGTGAGATCCTTGATGGCGTAATGCTCCATGTCCAGATGTAGGTGCACGCCGCCTTCCATCGCCTTGCGCATCAGCGGACGCATCCGCTCCTTGGCACGCGACTTGGCAGCCTCGGCGGGCAGCGGGTCAAAGCCCGGGTAGAGCGACGTGATCTTGACGGAGACGTTGACGCGCGGGATCTGCTGGCCGTTGGCGCGGTCGATCAGCGGCACCTCGCTCCACTGGGTCGCGTGACGGGGCAGCTCGGTGATCAGCGTCATATAACGCTGAAGATAACTCTCGGCCTCGCTGGCGGAAACGGCAGCCTCGCCAAGCACGTCGATGGTGAAAGCCAGCGAGTTCTTGCGCATCTTGCGGATGGCCTTGACCGCCTCGTCGACGTTCTGGCCAGCGATGAAACCACTGGCCATCATGGCCAGCGTCTTGCGCGACAGCCACACGAAGAACCGCGCCGATGCCGAGTCCAGCCGTCGGAAGTTCATCAGCCACGACACCAGTCGGTAGAGCCGGTGGTCGAGCTTCTGGGGCTCGAGCTCGGCCAGGGCGGCCGCCTGTTCGAGTTGTGGCGAACCGTGATGGCCGTTGCGTTCGGCGAGGTATTGCGGGTGAACGAAGTACTCGCGCATGTGGCGGGCAACTTCGACAGACTCGTTGAGCGTGGGCATGGCGTCGATGAAGCGGAACGCTTGCACCTTCAGCCATTCGTATTGCATGAATTGCTGCATCATGCGTTCTTCCCACCACTCGTACCGCAACGGGCCGGCCGAGGCCGCCCGCGTGCGCGCGAACATCTCCCGGCCAAGCCGTTGTGTTAGTTCCTCGACTTGCTGCTTCGTGATATTGGTGGACATTCTCTTACCTGATGATCGAACGGTGCGGCCGAGGGCCGACCGATCGCAAGTACAACCGCATATCCGCGTGGCGGTTCCGCGCGTCCGGCTGGGCGGCGGTTTGGTTAGCGGGCTCGTGCATTACAACCTCTGGAGGCACCACTCGGTGAGGCTGATACGGGTCGCCTCGCCAAACGGCGACCGGCATTCTAGCAATTCGGCGCCACCGCTCCAATACAGCGCCCCTGGAATCGCGCGGCTCGGGTCAGAATCCGGTGATCAGCACCACGAACAGATCGATGTCGAACACGTCGACAACGCCGTCACCGTCGCAATCGGCCAGTTGATGGTCGCAGTCCGGGTAGGCTGCCTCGTACGCCTCCTGGTCCATAATGGCCAGGACAAAGGCGTCGATGTCAAAGACGTCAACGCTGCCGTCGCAGTTCACATCGCCTGTCCGCCAGCTCTGGCACTCGTCGGGGACGCCGTCGCCGTCGTCGTCCGCCGAGTACTGGCCGCGTGCCAGCACGGACAGGACAACGTCCGGGCTGACCATGCCGAGCTGGTTGCATGACCACTGCAACCCGTCGGTGCCATCGGACTGGTACCCGACAGACGCCGACGCACCGTCGCTATAGCGCGTGTCGGCGAAGAAGGTGTCGAGATATAGCATCTGGGCAAACACGTCGCCTGCCGGCGTTTCAAACACCTGCACCTGGAAGGTTGCCTCGTCGCCGTCCAGCACCAAATCGCCCACGTAGTGCGGCCGGTTGTGCCACTGCACGATGAACACGCGGCCCGGCGCCATGCCCATGACCCACCAATAAACGTTGCCGGTGGTGGCGTCCAGGTCATCCCAGAACGGGAAGAGCGCCTGGGCACCACCAAAGGCAAACTCGTCGGGAATCTCGTCATTGATCAGCGACAAATCCGTGTTGCCGCCAAAACCGAGCGCCCCGTTGTTGCTGATCTGGACGGCGGCGTCCGCGAACAGGTCGTTGGTGAAGGGCATCGCGACCTGCGCTACCTCGTTGTCGGCGAGGTTCAACGCCAGGCCGCTGCTGGAGATATCCGTCCAGCCGAGCACCGCGGCGGCTTGGTCCGTCAGACGCGGCGGCCAGACGATCACGTCGCATTCGTCCGGCGTGCCGTTGGCGTTGCAGTCCGGACTTGTCGCGCTGGCGACATCACACTCGTCCGGCATCCCATTGCCGTTGCAGTCGTAGCTGGTGCCGACGAACAGGTCGCACTCGTCCGGGATGGTGTTACCGTTGCAGTCCGTGCTCGCACCGCCAACGGCAATATCACACTCGTCCGGCACATCATTGGCGTTACAGTCCAGGCTGGTGCCGACCTTGAGATCACACTCGTCGGGAATCGCGTTGAGGTTGCAGTCCGCGCTGGTGCCGGCGGCAATGTCGCACTCGTCCGGCACGTCATTCGCGTTGCAGTCCAGACTGGTTCCGGCGGCGGTGTCACAATCGTCGGGGATGCCATTGGCGTTGCAGTCGGTCTCGGTCGCGTCGGCGACGCCGTTGATGTTGCAGTCGGGATCGTCCCACAACAGCGGCAAGCCGTCGCCGCCGACAACCAGGCCGCCGCAGGTGTGCGGCACGCCGGTATCACCGAGCCAGTCACCGTCGGTATCGACGCCGGCGTAGTCGGACCAGTAGTTGCCGCCGATGTACGGCTTGCCAAGGACGTTTGGGCCGGCAGCCTTGGTGACGTTCCACGTATTGCCGGCGGCGCTGACGGCGTTGGTAGCGTTGCGGAAGTAGTTGTCGTACACGGTGTTGCCAGTGCTGCTGGTCAGACGCAGGCCGGCGCTCGTGTTGTCGCGGAAGTAGTTGCCACTCAGCGTGCTGCTCTGGGTGTTGACGAGACGCACGCCGTTACCGTTTGCGTCGAGCGCATTGCCGGTGATAGCGTATCCGTAGCTCGCACGATTGGATCCGCTGGCCTCGCACAGGATACCGTCGGTGTTGTTTGCGATGATATTCGCAATGATGGTGTAAGTGTGCGAGTCTTTGCACTCGGGATAGACGTTGACGAGGCTGGCGTCATCATCGGTCCAGAGCCAGATACCCCTGGGGTTACCGCGCAGCGTATTGCCCTCGATCGTGTTCTCATGCCCGTGTTCGATCGCGATTCCGGCGGTGGAACAGTTGTTGGCCTGGTTGCCGCGAATCTCGTTCGTTGATGAGTAGCCGAGCCAATAGCCGTAATTGCAGTAGTCGGAGATGTTGTTCTCGAAGACGTTGCCCTGGCTGAAAGTCGCCTCAAAACCGTTGTTCGGGCTGTGCGAGCAGTCGTTGCCGGCGAAGTAGTTGTCGTTGTTCGGCCGGCGCTGGAGGCTGTGCGTCGCGCCGGCAAGAAACACGCCGTCGCCGCCGCCGACCAGGCTGTTGTTCAGAATCTGGTTGTTCGACGAGCCGTAGACCATCAGCAACGAGGCCGCGTCCGCCCCACTCCAGCCGTTGTAGTCGCGCGTGCAGAAATCGGCCGTGTTGTCGCGAATCGTCGAGTAGTCAGTGTCGTAGAGCGAAATGCCCCAGCCGGTGTTGTACGAGGCCTCGTTATATGCGACGAGCGCCTCGGTGCAGTTGAACAGGCTGATGCCGTTCTGCTGGTCGGACACGTCGCAGTACGTGATGGTTGCGCGATCGCAGTAGCGCAGCCAGATCGCATGCGAGTAGCTGCCGTTGGGGCCGTCGAAGATGTTGAGGAAGATCTCGCCCTCGGGCAGTTCCGGCGTATCCAGCACCTTGCAGCCCGTCACCGTCAGGTCGTCGCAGTCATAGAAGTGCATGCCGTGGTCGTAGTCACGCACGGTCAGGTTTTGCACCGTGAGATTCGCACGACCGCTGGCTTGGATGCCGTAGCCGACATCGTCGCCGTATATGGTCGTGTTGCCGCCGCCAACGGTCAGGCCATCAGCGCTGATGGTTATCCCGTTTGGCAGATAGTAGATGCCCGTGCAGAAAGTGGTGTCGGACGTAACCACCATCCCGTCCGTGGGCACGGTGCATTGCGCGGATACCGTCAGCGTCGCGGCCCACAGCCCCACCGCGATCGTACCCACGCCCCCCAACCGGCATTTGCTCATCGACGACTGCTCCTTATATCCTCACTACCAGAATCCGTGCCACCGGCGCGACGGCGATCACTTACCGCTGGTGATCGCCGCGACAAAGGCGTCGATGTCGAAGACGTCCGCCATGCCGTCCAGGTTGCAGTCGGCGTTGTTGACGTCGCAATCGGGATAGGCGGCTTCGTAGACGCCGGCGTCGATGATCGCCATGACGAACGAGTCGATGTCGAAGACATCGACCGCGCCATCACAGTTCGTGTCGCCCAGCGTATAGCCGTCAAAGCCCACGCCATCGAGCCACAGCGTGAAGCCGCCGCCGGCCGCGTCGGCGTGAATCTCGATGTAGTTGATGTTGTCGAGCGCCGGTGTGCCGGAGGTCGTGCGCGTCCAGGTATCGTCGCCGTTGATCGGAATGACGAACTCGACCCATTGTCCCTGGGCGTCGTTGAGCAGGTTACCGTTTGGCTTGTACTGATAGTAGCCGCCACCCTCGGTGCCAATCACGACCCAGGGGCTGTAGTTCTGATAGCTGTTGGACGCGAGCGTGTAGGCCCAGAAGCGAATGGCGCTCTTGGTGGTGAGGTCCCACTGCGCTATGAACCCGGCCGGGTAGGTCACGTAGGTATCGTTGTACCACGTCGAAACGATCTTCAGCGCCGACGCGCCGACGTGCTTCCGCGCGCCGTCGTCAGTGAGGGTCACGAAAGATGCGAGATCGGGCCAACCATCCCAATTGCCGGAGTTCTGCTCGGTCATGTCGTCGAGTGGCTCGGTCTCGATGCCACCCTGGGCGGGGATCTCACGATCAAACGTCCAGACGGCGGTCTGGCCGCCCCAGTAGGCGTTGTTGGCCTCGGTGATCTCGAGCCAGCCATAGCCGGTCACGCCGCGATACGTGATCTCGAAATGCAACAGGCCGTTGGTGCCGACGACGGCCACGTAACCGAAGGGGTTGTCGTGCAGTTCGTCGCCAGCGAATGTGACAGGCACTAGGTTCGGATCAATCGGAACGTTCGGCAACGTCCAGATGCCGTTCTCGTCGGTCATGCCCTGGGCCTTGACCTGGTCGGTGATGTACTCGCCCAACCCGGGCACCTCGGCTTTCTGGTACATGCGCACCAGCGCGCCGCTCAGGGGATAGCCGTCGTAGCCCACGACGCGCATCTGAATTGTCTGCGGCAGGCAATACAGATATTGCCCGTAGTAGCCATGCGCCTTGCTCAGCCAGTGATCCATCGCCAGAACGCTGTTGTCGGCGTAGAACGGCGAGCAGCCGCGCATCAGTCCATCGGTCGCCCAGTACCCCTGGCCGGTCGCCAGATTGTTGCTGGCCGCCAAGTCCATTCGATACAGGTCGATCAGGCCCAACTGGTGCGACATCTCATGGCACAGGCCGTAGTCGATGTCCACATCGGCGTGGTAATAGCCGGGGCTGCGCGGATCACCGAAGCTCGGTGAGTGGTAGCGGAACGGGAAGATCGCGAAGGGTGAGCGCTCGATGCCAGGATCGGCGTCGTAGTCGTGGATCACCTCGAGAACGTCGTAGTGCACGCGCTTGAGCCCACCCTTTTCCGCGAACATCGCGTTCATCTCTTCCGCGTGACGCCACAGCCAATCGACCATGTCGTCGGTGGCGGCCTGGGCATAGGTCGGCGAAAGCGCGTCGCGAAACTCCTCCAGCACGCCCAGATCGACATACGTCAGGAACGGAACCGACTTTGTGCCGATCGTGCGGACGTTGTTCTCTGGCCGCGCGTCAGTCACGTTGAGCGAGAACGCCAAGTCGTGCAGTTCGTCATCCCAGTTCACGACCACCGAAAACGTCGTGGTATCGCCCGGCGCCAGCGCGACGCTGTAGTCCTGATCCTGAAGCGGCGCGCCATCCAGCGTCCACGACGTCGATACCGTGCCACTCCACGTGTTCGTGCCGCGGTTGCGCACTGCGGCCGTGTACGTCACCGGGTCGCCGGTGTCGGGCCAGCGCGGCGTTGATGCGTCCTGGCCGCCGCCCAGGCTGGTCGCGGCGGAAAAGACGTACGGACCGTAGCCGGATGGCTCGGTGACCTGGTAGTACGTGTAGTTTGGGTAATAGCGCGGATAGCGCGGCAGGCGCGACATGCTCGTGATCTGAAGATCGTTTTCATCGCGCGGCTTACGCGGGCCGATCATCGCCGGCCCCGTCTCGCCACTCGTCGGAAACACGACCGTCAACGCGTAGTAGTAATCGACACCGTTGGATGCGGTCGTGTCTGTCCACGCGGTCGTCGTGCGACTGCTGATGGTATGAATCGGCGTGAGACCGGCGGTATCGGTAATGGGCACCGTGTCGCGGTATATGGCATAGTGGTTGAACAGGCCGCCGATGTCGGTCCAGGCCTGCCATTCGAACGCCACCTGGTTGTTGCCGGAGACGGCCATCAGTCCCTCGGGCGGCGCAAAGTCCACGTCGAACGTCAAGCCATCGAACCAAAGCTTGAAACCGGCATCCCAGGTGTCGGCGTGAAACTCGATGAAGCTGATATTCGTCAGGTCGGGATAGCCGACGGCTGTCCGGGTCCAGGTCTCGTCGCCGTTGAGCGGCACCTCGACATACAGCCAGGTATTGCGGGCTTCGTTGAGAAGGTCATAAGACGGCTTGAACTCGAAGTAGAACGAGGAACCGGTGTAGAGCCGCAACCAGGGCGAACAACTCTGAAAACTCATGTTATCGTTCTGGGCATAGACCCAAAACCCGACGCCGCCGCTGCCGGCGTTGTACAGGTCCCAGGCACCGTCCTCGGTCTTGGGCGCGAAGAGCCAGGTATCCATCCCACCGTCAGTCTCGAAGCGGATCGACGCGCTGCCGACCTTGACGCGCGAGGTGTCGTCGTAGACCGCTGCACTGGCGCCTGCGGCACCAGCATCCCAGATCGCCGCATTACCCTCGGTCAATTCGTCCGTCGCCGGCGGCGGCGCCGCCGTGGCGCTAGAAGAGGTCACTGACGACAGGATGATGACGGCGATCAGCGAACTGAGGATTCGATTGAACATCCGGCGTAACTCCTAACACGCATACGGAGTCAGCGGTGTGTGGCCGGCCGCGCGTGCGTGCATGCGCGCGGTAGCACAGCGCAGGATAGAAACACCCCCGCTTGCGCCCAATCTAGCTCACTTGATACCCGGCAGCAAGAATAATCGGTTTCATGCCCGTTTATTGGGACAAAAACCGCCTCTTATCGGACGATAGGTGCAGCCTTTCCCCCTTCAATGGCAGCCCCGGCGGGCCGCGTCAATCATGCCCATCCCCGTTGCCGCGCCGCCCGTACGCGGGCTTGCGCTTCGGCACAACCGTCCCTTCAACGCTCACGCCGTACTCCGGGCCGAGTTGTGACAGCTCCGGAATCGCCGGCGTGCCCGCCACGGCGCGACCGTCACGAAAAGCATCGGCGATCGACGCCACCGCCTCGTCGGTATCGTCGGTCACGGTGAACAGGTCCAGATCGCCCGGGGAGATGTTGCCATGCAGGTCCTGCATGTTGTCGCGCATCCAGTCCACCAGCGGAGTCCAGAAACGTGTGCCGATCAGCACGACCTGCATAGGCGGGACCTTGCGCGTCTGTATCAACGTCATGGACTCGAAGAACTCGTCCATGGTTCCAAAGCCGCCCGGAAAACAGACGAACGCAAGTGCGTACTTGACGAACATCACCTTGCGCACGAAGAAATAGTGAAAATCGAGCGACACGTTCTGATACGGATTGCCGTGCTGCTCCATCGGCAGCCAGATGTTCAGGCCGATGCTCTTGCCATTAGCTTCGGCGGCCCCGCGGTTGGCGGCCTCCATGATGCCCGGACCACCACCCGTGATTATGGCGAAACCGGCGTCCACGAGCTTATGGGCAACGTCGATGGCCTGCTCGTAGTACAGTTCGCCGGGGCGAGTGCGGGCGGACCCGAAGATCGAGACCGCCGGCCCGACGTGTGACATGACGTCGATGCCATCCACGAACTCCGCCATGATGCGGAAAATCCGCCAGGTCTCTTCGGCCGCCGTTCGGTAGGTGAATTCGCCATCTGACATCGCAATTACTCTCCTGTGGCGTTCGGCGCAAGATGAAAACGCGCAACAATCAATGATAACAGAAACGAGGTTCCGACAAAACCCAAGACGCGGGAAAACCCCGCCGCGCGCCGTGCTCACCGCTGGGCAGTGAATGAGCCGCCCGCCCCGCCGGCGCCGCGGCCACAACCCGTTATGATGGGTAGCTCGACGCGCATGGTCGGCCGTGCGGGACCGTGTTAAGCTAACTGCCGGGTGTCAGCGCCACACGCGGGGCTGACCGATACTCGCGCCGAACCTAAGGAAAGATGGCCCGAACCGCGTTCATTCTGATTCTGCTGGACAATGACGATGCTGGCGCACGGCTTCGCGACGCGTTGCGTGCCCAGACCGGCCACTCCTGCCGCGCGGTCGGCACTCTCGACGAGGCCCTGGAGTCGATTCGACACAAGGCTCCCGACATCGTCGTCACGCCGGCGCAGCTCAATGGCCAAGCCATGGCACCGCCGCTGGCCGGCCTGCTCGACCGCGTCGCGCGTGATTCGAGCCTGGTTCTGATCGGCGCGAATCCGGCTCCGCTAGACGCGCGCAACATCCAGGTCGTGCTGCTGCCCGAGAAAGACGACATTATCGAACTGGTTGACCCCATCGCGCGGGCAGCCAAATCCGCGGCCGCCCGGCGTGACGACCGCCTGCTCGAAAAATCCATCGCCGAGCATCGCCACGATGTGTTCGAGGGCATCGTCGGCAGCTCGGCGGCCATGAAGCGAATCGTCGAACTCATCCGCAAGGCCGCCCCCAAGGGCAAGCTCAACGTCTTAATTCTGGGCGAAACCGGCACCGGCAAGGACCTCATCGCCCAGGCCATCCACAAACGCTCCAGCCGCTCTCACCGCCCCTTCCTGCCGCTCAACTGCGCCGGCATCAACGAGAGCCTGCTCGAAAGCCAACTCTTCGGACACGTCAAGGGCGCGTTCACCGGTGCCGATCGCGACCGCAAAGGCTACTTCGAGGCTGCCGACGGCGGCACGCTCTTTCTCGACGAGATCGGCGACATGCCGAAGGCCATGCAGGCCAAGCTGCTGCGGGCACTCGATCATCGCGAGATCACGCCCGTCGGCTCAACCGAGGTACGCCGCGTCGACGTGCGGCTCATCGCGGCCACGCATGTCGACTTGCAGCGCAGCGTCGATGAGGGCCGCTTCCGCGAGGATTTGCTCTACCGCCTGAACCACTGGGTCATACATGTCCCGCCGCTGCGCGAACGGCGCGAGGACATTCCGCTGCTGGCGATGCACCTGCTCGAACGAGCCAACGAAACGCACGGCACAAGCGTGCCGGGCCTCTCGAACGACGCGATGGAATCGCTGGCCAAATACGTCTGGCGTGGCAACGTGCGCGAACTCGCCAGCGTCATCGAGGCCATCGCCGTCGCGGTCGAGGATCGCACCATCGAGGCCGATGATCTGCCCGAACGCATCCGCGGACCGCGCGACCTGGTGCCGGTGTCCGGCGGTATGGTCGGCCTCACGATGGCCGAGATGGAGCGCATGATGATCGAACGCACGCTCCAGGCCACCGGCGGCAATCGCGAACAAGCCGCCAAGATGCTCGACATCGGTACGCGCACGCTCTACCGCAAACTAAAAGAGTACGGCATCTCCTAGTATGCGCTCCAGGTATCAGCTAACGTCGCTGTAGCTCCGCGATCCTGTTCTCAATCAGACGTTGTAGCTTGGCCTCTGGCGCAAGCAGGTTCCGCTGCACATAGCGAAACCGGCGTACGGCTTCCGCAGTATGCCCGCCGCGAGCCAGCACTTCTGCCAAGTTGTAGTTCGATTCCAGTTCATCCGGCGCCAACTCAACCGCTCTTCTTGCATGGGTCAGTGCTGTCGCTGCGTCCTTGGTGACGAGCACCGTCGCGAGAAACATGTGAGCCCGCCAGTTGTCGGGATCTTGGTCAACGACAAACCGAAGCACGTCACGCGCACGGGCCAGCTTGTCGTTAGCAACCAGCGCACGAGCCAGCAACCAGCTTGCTTCAAGGTTGTGTGGAGCAAGACGATCTGCGCTCTCTGCCGCTACCAGTGCCTCCCCGTTCTCTCCCAAGTCAAGCAGGCATTCGCCAAGTTCTACCCACGCCTCAGCGGAGGGAGCCGTCTCGATTCGCCCACGCAGAACATCAATACGTTCTATAAGCTCACGACTAGTTCCGCGAGCCACGGCCAGTGCCTTCCGGGAGAAGTCATCCAAAGGAGCAAGTTGATCGGCGAGTTCGAGGAACTCAACGGCTTCATCGCGATCGCCACAGAAGTACGCCGCCGCGCCGCACATCTGCAGCGCCTCAACGCTCCATGACGCGGTCTCGCGCGCCTTTTCGGCGTGTTCACGTGCTTCGAGAAAAACAGCATCACGCTCCGGCCCCGGCGGCATGGCGCGGCCCTTCATGATCAACTCATCGCTCATCGCGACTTGCAGTTGCACGCTTTGCGGATACGTCGCCAGATCGGCCCTGAACAGCATCTCGTTCGACGACCAGTCCACGCTCCGCGCCAGACTTCGCAGCCCCAGCGCCGCCAGCAGCACGATCCCCGCCAGCCGAATCACCCGCAACGTCGATGCCGATGCCCGCTCCATCGCCCCCATGCGTTTCCACAACTCGACGCACCCCAGGGCGACTAGCATCACGACTGGCACCGACGGCCAGTACATCAGTCGCTCGGCCATCGTCACGCCAATGATGAGCGCCGTGTTTGAGATCAGCACGTAACTGGCCACGAACATCGCCGCCAGCGCCGCCACCATCCGCCACCCGCGCCTTTGTTGCACAAACCCCGCCAGCGCCACCAGCGTCGCCAGCATCACCCCCGCCCCAACGATCGTCATCATCGACGGGCTGCGGCTCGGTGCGATGACCTTATAGCCGTAATCAGCACACAGCTTGGCCGGCACGACCAGCAACCGTGCGTACTGCCCGACGATCGTCAGCACACCGAAGATGTGCTCGGCCTTGGGCGCCAGCAGGCTGTATCCGACCAACGGGTTCATCACGCGGCTAGGCGGTGCCACGCGTGTCAGGTGCCCCTCAAGCGCCATGTAGCGCAGCGGCAGATACACGACGACCGGCAAGGCGAGCAACAGCGCGGTTCGGCCCCACCAGCGCCAAGTGCGCTGCGTTGCAAAGCGTGCGTCTGCATACAGCACGATAATCGCCACCGCCGGCGCGCAGATCGCCGTCTCCTTCGCCGTCAGCGCCGCAAAGAACAGCGCCCCCGCCGCCAGACATCGCCCAGCACTCGTCACCCGCGTGCCGCCGAGCAGCACCAGCAACCCCAGCAGCATGAAGACCGCGCTGAGCACCTCCGCTCGCCCGACAACATTGGCGACTGCTTCCGCGTGGATCGGATGCACGGCAAACAGCAGGGCGGCGCACGTCGCGACCGCGTCGCTGTTCAACAGCCGCCGCGTAAGCCGCCAAACCAGCGCGCAGGCCAGCCCGTGCAACA
>JAFGRR010000190.1 GCA_016935035.1 Phycisphaerae bacterium
AGGCCCGGACGTGATAGGTGGTCGCCGGGCTCAGGCCGGTGATGTTGCTGGTGAAGCTGCCGGTGCCGGTGCCGTTCGTCGTCTTGGAGTCAGCGGTAGTCGGGTTCGATGACGTGCTCCAGCATACGCCCCGCGCCGTCACACTTGATCCACCGTCGGACGTAACATCGCCGCCGCTGTCGGCCGTGCCCGTGTCGATGTTCGAGATAGCGGTGGTCGTGATCGTCGGCACGCTCGGCGGCGCGCCAGTGTAGAGACGACTGTCACGCACCCCCGCAATGGCCTCGGTGCCGTCGCCGGTGATGGACACCCGCCGCCAGCTGGCGTTCGAGAGGCCGCCCGGCTGCTCGCTCGACCATGTCGCGCCCGAGTCAGACGAAAAGTAGAGGCCGCCGGTGTACACCGCTGCAAGCAGCTTGGTGCCGTCGGCCGAGCTGGCGGTCGTGGTCCAGTACTTATCAGCGGCGCCGGCCGGCTGGCGCTCGGTCCAGTTCGATCCGGTATCCGTGGATGTATACAGGCGGCCAGTGTAGTGCCCAACAATCATCTTCGTACCGTCGGAAGAGCAGGACATGGTTCGCCAAAACGCGTCAGTGTCGCCCATAGGTCGGGACTCGGACCAATTGACACCGGAGTCAGTCGATATGTAGAGCCGACCGTTCTGAATCCCAGCCATCATCGTGGTGCCGTCCGCGGAGACGGCCACGTCCTCCCAAACCTTGCTGCTGGCACCCGCGGGCTGCCTTTCCGTCCAACTCACGCCCGAGTCGCTCGATGTGTACAGCCGACCATTCCAGACGCACGCTATCAGCTTGGTGCCATCTGCTGACATCTCTACGCCGGTCCAGTCCAAGTCTGTGGCTCCGCCGGGCTGCCTTTCGGTCCAACTCGCGCCAGAGTCAGCCGACGTGTACATCCGCCCACCGTTGGCAGCCACGACCAGTTTCGAGCCGTCGGAAGAGGCATCCGCGCATATCCAGTCCTTGTCAGCCGCTCCCGCAGGCTGTCGTTCGGTCCAATTCGCGCCGCCGTCCGTGGACGTGTACAGCCGGCCGCCGAACACACCCGCCAGCCATACCGCGCCATCCGAGGACACGGCGGCCGCGTACCAGCTCTTGTCTGTCGCCCCGGCCGGTTGACGCTCGGTCCAAGAGAACTGCGCTTGAGCCGTTGTCGCTACTGTTGTCACCCCCGTCAGCGCTGTAAGCACGAGCACGAGCGCCCTGCTATGCCTGCCGCGACTCAGCACATCAGCCATCGTTGTTCTCCTTTGGCGGGCCAATATCCCTGTCCAGTCGTGTGGACTGCGCCCATCAGATCTGCCGGCCGCCCAACTCAAAGGTGGCGCTACTTCGAATATCCGCGCCCGACGACCTCTTCGACCTTCTTTCAGGCCCAGTTGCATCATGGCGGCACCGGCACGCTGACGCCCGAAGCCTCGACACAGGCTAGGGTCCTCTAGTCCATGTTCGGCTTGGATGTGCGCTTGAGTTTACGCGGCCGCGGCGCCGGGCAAGCTCCGAGCCCGGTGCACGGTTGCGGCCAACACGTTGTTGCGGGTAAGAACACCCGAGTGAATACCCTGGCCGTCACCAACCCTGGCTGCCTACTCTGATACGACTCATGGGCGTTCAAGTGCGCACACAGACTCCACTCTGGTCATGCAGCGTGCGCGTGTGCCCATGCCACCGCCCCGTGCTGGCATCGGACGCACCCCCAAAGTCACTTGTTACGCGTTATGCCGGGGATGCTTCACGCCCCCTATGCTCCCTCGCTTGTTGGTTTTTCCGAGGCGCAGTTCATGCGCACAATGGGACCAACGCAGTGCACGCCAATTCCAGTTCCACGCACCGAGTATCCACGCGACAAGTACTTGGATGTCGAGGAGATCAACGTTGCCGCAGCATCCAAAGAAACGCTGCCAGATCACGTAGACTTTCCCGTGCCCGATGCCACTCGTGCGGTCGCGGCACCTGCACCCCGTGGTTCATCGCGAGGTGCTGCGTAACATCCGGCCTGTCACGCACAGTGGCGGGCCACGTCACAGATGATACGACGGACCATACCGCGCGGCGGCGAGCAGCCCCAAGCTTTTCAATCGAGCGGCTACGGGCGATGCGCGCGGCGTCTCAGCAGCGGCAAGGCCGCCGCAATCAGCAGCAACGTTGCAGGCTCGGGGATCAAGGACAGGACCATACCGTTGCTGACGGCTCCCGGCGTATCAAAGCTCCACTGCACGTCGTTGTAGCTGCCGCCGACGCCGTCTTGATAGCCGATGGTCGCACTGGCGCCGCCGCCGGCGCGCGGCTGTTCGATGTCCGCGAAGATGATCTGGGCGTAGATCGGCGCCTGGCGCGTGCCGCGCGACTGGAAAATCTGCATCTGAAACGTAAGCGTGTCGGTCGAATCCTCGAACTGCTTGGACTCCCACTGAATGATGAGCCGATCAGATTGGTCCATCCAGTATACATCGCCGATCGTGTTGCCGATGTCGTCCCAGTAGCCCAGGAGAACCTGGCTGCCGCCAAACGCGTCACTGCTCGGCAGCGGCTGATTCACCGGCCCCAGATCCGCACTCAGAGGCGTGCCGAATGCGATGCCGCCGTTGTTGCCTACGTGGACATCGCCGGCGGGAAAGACGGCGTTGGAAATGGTCGTGCTGATGATGGCCTCGTCATCGTGCGCCAGGCCCAGCCCGAAGCCCGTCTGCGAAATGTCGATGAACTGCCCCGGTTCCTGGTCGGTGATCGTCAATTGCGCGTGCGCGGCGCCCGCCATGACCAGAAGTGCGGCGGCGGCACAAAGCGTGAGTTTCAAGCGCATGGTCGATCCTCCTCCCGCGTGCGCCCCTCTACCAGAAGTCTAGCAGATCGAGGGCGACGAACCAACGCAAACCCGGAGCATCTTGGCCACCGCAACCCCGTGACCGCCGCTAAACAAGAGAAACGACCGGGTTTGACGCCGGTCGTTTCATCCGCTCCACCTACCCAGGACCCGCATGGCGTGCCGGGGGCCCCGGACTGTTCACAATATCGGCCGGCACACCGCCGCCGGGATCAGCATGTCCGGCGACGACGCAGCCCGAGTGCGCCCAGCACGGTCAATACGAGGGTCGCAGGCTCTGGCACACAGGCACCATGCCAACCCCACCCGATGCCGTCGAGGAAGTTAACTGTCGTGCCGCCGTCCCAACTCGTCAGATACAGTTGAAACTGCATGCCGTCACTGCTGACAGGCGGGTGGAACCCCCGGGGCCAGTCGACGAATTTGAGGTCGTACGCTCCGAACGAGTCGGCTCCAAAGGAGTAATCGCCGATCTCGCCGCCGTGCCAGTAGAAGGGCCCGCCGTCGGTACCGTCATTCGGGTATGGGTCGATGAAACCGCCATTGGCCGGCGGAATGGGCCCGTTTGAGACCGGCAATCCGGTGTTCACGTCGTACAACTGGTCCGGATCAAAGGGGTTTTCGGGCGTGACGAACTGAACCCAGCGCAGGTTGAGCGGATCGTTCTCGCCGCGATTGTAGCGTGCCTGGATGTGGGCGCCGGACGAGTGGTTGCTGTAGAACAGCGACTCGTAGACGTCGATGTTCAGCGTCCCGTTCAGGCTGCCCCACTTGTCGTACTTGAACGTCCAGCCGGCAAACGACGTATCGCCATTCGCCAGTTCGTTTTTGGTCTCTTGTGACACGTTGTCCAGCAGGAAATACTCGCCGGCATTCTCGACCGGATCGGGCGTCAGATGGCTCGAACCGTCACCATCAGGACAGGTGCTGGAATGTGTATGATGGGCGGAGTCCGGATAAACAACCGTTATCCAGCCAAAAACCGACCCGACAGAGTACATCCCGGCAACGGCGACCAGCATCCTCATGTGGCGTGTCATGGTTTGCCTCCTTGGCATCGCCCGTGCCGCACTCCCGGTACGGGCCCTCGTTTCCCGCGAGCAGCGGCCCGGCCGACCATTCCGACCGACTGCCACCGCTCAAGAGGGCGAGCGACACGCCAACCCCAAACCGGCGCGCTATTCGGAAAAAACAGAAGAAGTGCAGCCCCCTCCGACACAAGCCAATTGGCGCGTCAGCGCTATGCCTATGCCTATGCCTATGCCTATGCCTATGCCTA
>JAFGRR010000191.1 GCA_016935035.1 Phycisphaerae bacterium
CCGCGGGGCGGCTTGATGTGCCTGCAAGCGGTGCGGCCGAGTACATCCTGGAATTCACGTCCGATCGTGACGAGCAGGGGGACACGCCACCCGCGCGGACACGCTTCAGTGTGCGGCGCGTCGATGTCGAGCACGAGGCACCCACGAGTGACCTGGCGGCGTTACAGCAACTCGCGCGTTTGACTGCCGAGCACGGCGGTCGTTACCGCAGCATCAGCGGTTTGCCCACGACGCTGGTCGAGCTGGCCGCGCGCGATCCGCGTCAGCCGGTGGCGACGACGTTGCGGATGGACCCCGCCGCCCAGCGTCCCTGGGCGTTGCTGCTGGCGTTGGTCGCGGCCCTCGCGGCGGAATGGGCGATTCGCCGGCGGCACGGCCTGCCGTAGCAGGATCCCTATTCCAGTTGCGATCCCGCACATTTCCGCGCCGCGGACGAAAACCTGCGCACATAATTGAGTAGTGGCCTTGCCATGCTCATATCCGCGGAGGTGTGTCATGCTTATCAGTCCGAAACGCATTCTCTGGCCCACTGACTTTTCAGCCCTGTCTATGCACGGTGGGCACTACGCGCGTGGTTTCCGGGACGTATTCGATGCCGAACTGCACATAGTCCATGTGATCGAGGCACAACTGCCGAAGGAGATGACGGTTACGCTGGCCGAGAAGTTACCCATTACGCCGCCGGAGCCCGAGGAACGCCAGGCGGCTGACGACGGTTTGAAGCGGTTGGTCGATGAGGAGTTCGGCGGCGCGGACAACATCAAGTGCGTGACGCTTTTCGGCCGGCCGTGGGCCCGCGTGTGCAAGTACGCGAATGAAAACGAGATCGACCTGATCATCGTCTCGACACACGGCCACACGGGGCTGCGCCACGTCCTGATCGGCAGCACCGCCGAGCGCATTGTCCAACACGCGCCGTGTCCGGTGTTGACGGTCAAAGACCCGGAGCGCGAGTTCCTGATCGAGTAGAGGCTGGGTCAGAGGGCGTATTGGGCTGGTCGGCGATCGGCCAGTACGTCGGTCCCGGCCGTGACGCACTTGTTCGCCGCGGGCCGTACATCCACTGTCCAGTTGACTGGCTCGCCGGCGGGGCGGGGATCGTTCCTGATTACGTTTCCGGCCGGATCGAGCAGCCGTGCCCGCGTGTTGCCCAGGACCAGCAGAAACACGCGATTCTCCAGGGCGCGGGTCGCCAGCAGATCATCGTGAACCGCATCGCCGAAGATCACCACGAGGTGTACGCCGCGCAATGCCAATACGCGGATGGGGGCGAAGCGGGTGGCATCTGCACTCACAACGGCCCCGATCGTGATGTTCGCGGCCGAGCACGTGCCGATACCTGGATCGTCAACCACGGCCAGATGCTCGGAGCGGATGTGACCTTCCAGCCGGTCGGTTGATGCGATCAGTCGCGGCGCGCCGGCGGCGACGTCCGCCATCGCCGCCAGAAAGTCGCGTGCCTGCGCTGCGCTTAACCACGCGGGTAATTCGGGCATGATGGTTATGCCCAGCGTTGCCACGTCGGCATGCGGCGACGTTGGCGGCGTGTCGGCCAGCAGCACCGCGCGTTCCGACGCACACAGCGCAGCACCGCGCGGTGTCGCCGGCGTCACTTCGGCGGTCAGGACGGTCGTCTCATCTTGTCTGGCTTGTACCAGCACGTTTCCCTGTTGATCGCAGATCAGGCTTGAGCCAACGAACAGCGTGCCGCCTTCGACACCGTACTTGCTGGCCGATGCGATCGGGACACCGAACTCGCGCGCCCGGGCGGCGATCAGGTATTCGGGTTGCGGGTTGCGCGGCTGGTCCGGCGCGCCGGTGTTGACCCAGGCGGTTGGTTGCAGGATCAACTGTGCTCCGCGGGTGGCGAGCGTGGCGCTGATCTCCGGCAAACGTGCGTCTGCGCAGATCATCATGCCGATGCGGCCCAGCGGTGTGTCGAACACCGCGATGGAATCGCCCGCGTCAAACCACTCGCGATCAAACCCCCACAGAAAGCACTTGTGGTGCGTGCCGATGATGCGGCCGCCGGCGTCGATCAGAGTCGCCGCGTTGCGCAGCCGCTCGCCGCACTCGGCAACGTAGCTGACACATAGCGCGATCTCGTGCCGACGGGCCCAGCCGCACGCGTGTTCGAGCAATCCGGTGTCGCCGGGCAGGCCGGCATGACGTGCCGCGCGGTAGCTGTCGAGTGAGTCGAGGAAATAGGCCGGGAATGCGCACTCCGGCAACACAAGCAGGTCTGACCGCTGTGCATGTGCCTCGGCGACCAGTTGCTCAATCAGTGCCAGCGTATCGCGCCACACGCCGAGCGTCGTGCCGGGCATCTGTGCGATCGAGATTCGCATGCGTGCTCCCGTCGTCGGCGGTCGCGGATTGTCGGGCTATACCAGTGGTGCGACTGTGGCATCGCCTGAGCCAGTTTCGGCGTAGAGTGACTCGGCGAAGTAGCTGCTGCGGACGAACGGGCCGCTGGCGACGCCGGAAAAGCCCAGCTTGCGAGCCTCGTCGGCGAGTTCCTCGAATTCCTCGGGGGGGTAATACCGTTCGACCGGCGTGTTGTTCGGGCCGGGTCGCAGATACTGGCCGATCGTGAGCAGCTCGCAGCCGACGCCGTGCAGATCGCGCATGGCCTCGCTCAGTTCAGCACGCGTCTCGCCGAGCCCGACCATGAGCCCGCTCTTGGTGCGCAGCTCAGGGGCCGTCTCTTTCACGATTCGCAGCACGTCGAGCGATCGCTGATAGCGAGCACTTTGGCGAATCGGCTTTTGCAGACGGGCGACGGTTTCGAGGTTGTGGTTGTAGACCTCCGGCCGAGCGTCCGTGACAAGCTTGATCAACTCGCGCTTGGCGTGGAAATCCGGCACCAGCACCTCGATCGTCGCTTGCGGCAGCTTCTCACGCGTCTTCAGGATGCACGCAGCGAAGTGGCCCGCTCCCTCGTCCGGCAGATCGTCACGGGCCACCGACGTAATCACGACGTGCCGCAGCTTCAGATGAGCGGCGGCGGCGGCCAGACGCTCGGGCTCGTCGGCCTCGGGCGGCAGCGGCCGGCGGGTCGTGACGGCGCAGAACTTACAACTACGCGTGCACAGGTCGCCGAGGATCATGAACGTCGCCGTCCCCCGCGTCCAACACTCGGTCAAGTTGGGGCAGCGGGCCTCGACGCAGACGGTATTCAGACGGAGCCCGTTGACCAGCGCCCGCGTTTTGAGCATCGCGTCCCCGACAGGCATCGGCCGCTTCAGCCAGGCCGGCAGCCGGCGTTGGCGTTTGGGCGGATCGACAATTGGCAGGGGGTTGCTAGTGTCATTCATGGTGTTCATATCTTAGAGCAGTCATGGGCGGGACGACAATCTGGCCGCACGGTGCCGGATCTGAACCCTGATAACTAATCCGTACCTCGCCGCCGCCCGACCTCCGTTTCGGCGGGGGCGACGCTTTCGAGTGCCGCGGGCGTGAGCCGACGGCTGAATTCGGCTACAATCCGGCACTCGCGCACGCCGGCTGATGGGTGTGCCAGACATTGGCGGACTTCGTGATGATCGTGCTGATCGACAACTACGATTCGTTTACCTACAACCTCGTCCAGCGCATCGGCGAACTGGACGCCGGTCTGCGCATCCAGGTCTACCGTAACGACCAAGTCACGCTGGAGGAGATCGACGCCCAGCGTCCGACGCACATCATCATCTCGCCCGGTCCGTGCACGCCGCGCGAAGGCGGGATCAGCGTTGACGTCGTCAAGCGCTTCGCCGGCAAGGTGCCGCTGCTGGGCGTGTGCCTGGGGCACCAGTCGATTGGCTATGCCTTTGGGGCGGAGATTGTCCGCGCCGGACGCCTGATGCACGGCAAGACCAGCCAGATCCGACACGACGGCACGGGCGTTTTCGCGGGCATGTCCAACCCGTTCATCGCGACGCGTTATCACTCGCTGGTCATCCGGCCGGGCACGTTGCCCGACGATTTCATCGTCACCGCCACCAGCGAGGACGATCCGAGCGAGATCATGGCGATCCGCCACCGCAAGTGGCCGCTCGAGGGCGTGCAGTTTCATCCGGAGAGCTTTCTGACCGCCGAGGGGCCCCGGCTCCTGGCGAACTTCCTGGGGCTGCGGCCCGCACAGGTGTAGACATGCGTTATTGCTTGCTGGCCATTATGGGGTTGGGGCTTAACATCACACTCGTGGGTTGCGCGGCGCCATCGTCAAGGGAAGCCCTGCTCCAGAAGGACCCCATTCCGGCCGAACTGCCGACGCTCGCCAAAAAGCCGCGCCAGACGCTGACCTATCGCGTCGGTGTCGAGGGTCGCCAACCGGCGCCGCGTCTCAGCATTGTCGCGCCGCCACACGAATACGAGTACACCGCCGAAGAGCGTGAGTTGCTCGGGCTTGATGAGAGATCGGGGCACAACTACCTTGAATTCTACCGTCCGGTTGATCCGAACTCGCGTGTCAGCACGGATCGGGGCGGCGTGGAGCCGGGGGTCGTCGGCCGCGGTGGGGCGGCGCCTGGCATCAGTGAAGAGACGGCGGTCGTGGGGACTACTGGTTGGGGCGGAGCGGCGCCGGGGACCGACAGCGCCACCCGCGTGGCGGGCGTCAGCAGGAGCCCGGGCGGAGCCCGGCCGGGCAAATCGCCGGCGACGTCGATCTGGGGCATACAGCCGGCCACGCGTGTGGTCGGTCCACCCCAAAAGCTAGACCAGAACTGACCTTTCATTCACGCCGGTGGCCCGCCCCGGGCCGGCAGCGCCTCTTGTGGCGTCCGCGTCGGGTCGCCATAATCACCAAGATTCCACAGACGTCCTGAGGCCATCGCCGGGAGTTTTGCCGATGACCGTGCCGCTGCACTCCGAGCCATTTGATCTCGACATTACCGTCTACACG
>JAFGRR010000192.1 GCA_016935035.1 Phycisphaerae bacterium
GACGAAGACGGCCGACGAGACGTCGGCCGCTACACTGTAGAGCATAGGTCGCCGCGTGGCGGCGATGGTGGTTACCGTATCTCAGCGAATCTGGTATGGGAACTCGTAGGCCTCGTCGATGCGGACGGTGACGGTGCGCGTTGTGGGCGTGGCGGTGTCGAAGATGATCTCGATGCGGCCGCCGCCGGACGTGTCGAACGCGACGATGCCGGTGTAGGGCAGCAGGTTGGGATTGTCGGTCGGGTCAATGATGACGTTGCCCGAGCCGTCGCCGGGCTGTTTGAGTTCCAGATCGGTAGCGAGCGTGCTGAACTGCCAGAAGCCGTTGGTGTAGGTCAGCAGGCCGGTGTCGCGCAGCGTCAGGGTGACGATGCCGTAGGCATTACCCGAGGCATCGGTGAAATCAAGCGTGCCTGAGAGCGTGACCTGATCGGCGGTGCGGTCGAGCCAGGACAGGTTGGCCGTGCCGGTGATGGCGTCGCCGGCGACCTGGAAGCTCTCGAACGTGACGTCGCCGTTGCGCGTGGCGGGCGTGGTGCTGTAGCGGATGACGCCGGCGCGGGTCGCGTCGCCGGCGCGTGAGTCGACACAGCCGGCGTCGGAGAAGTCGAGCAGAACGTCCGTGGTGTCGCTGTCGGTGCTTACGCTGACCGTTGGGCAGGTGTCGGTTGACGCGGCGGCGCCCGTTTCGATCGTCTTGATGCCGGCGATCAGGCCGCGCAGGCTGATGAGCGTGTGGTTAGTGGCGGCGAACTGCGCCAGCGCGGAGTCGACCAGTTGGACCTGCTCGGCGGTGAGTTCGGTTGGTGGCGCGTCGTCGATAGTATTGTCCGATCCAGTTGGACAACCCGCAAACGACAACAATGCGGCGCAGACGACCAAACCGCGGCCCAGCATCCCGAGCCACGAAGAGCCCCGGGCTTCAGCCCGGACGGTCTCCCGTAGGCCGCAGACGCCGCGAAACCTCGGGCGTTCATCTGAGAGCGTAGTGACTCGGTGCATGAACCAATAATCCCCCAGGACCACCTGCGAATCAAGTGTTGTGGTGAAGCCGGTTCGCTATGCTCCGGTCACATTGCGCCCGGCACTGCGCCACCAGACATACGCCATCAGCAGCATCCCCATCGCACTAAACGGCAGCATGAACCAGAACCACGCAGTCCAGCCCAAGGCGGTGTTCTTGACTGCCCAGTCGATAACCGCGCCGAGGCCGATACCGGCTAGTCCGGCGCCGATGTACTGGAACGAGTCAATGACGCCTGCGGCAAACCCGGCCATCTTGCGGCCGCCGAGGTCCATTGCCGCTGCTGTTCCCAGAATCGAGTGCGTCGAATTGCAGGTGAATGAGATAATGAGCGTCATGACGGCGGCGAGTCCGGCGCTTGCCGTGACGGAATTACCCAGCAAGAGTGCGGCCAGGAGAATCGCGGCACTTTCAAGCCCATACAGGAGCATCGCGACCGGGGCACGCTTGCCGTTGAACAGCAGATCGGAAATGAAGCCCGAACTGAGCGACCCAATGACTGCCGTCAGGGGCATCAGGGCACCTGTGGCGGCAACGAGCGCCGTTGACGACGGCATCTTCCACTCTTGCTCGAAGTACAGCCACATCCACTCGAACTGGGCCGTGCGAACGACACCGGTGCAGAAGTAGGCGCAGGCTGTCACCCAGACCATCTTCTTGCGGGCGATGGTCTTGAACACGACGCTGAGGGGAAGTTTTTCCTCGTGGTCGTCGTCTTCGTCCTGCTCGTCGGCGTCGTGCGTGACGTGAAAGCCGGCTTCCTCTGGATAGTTGCGCACCGTCAGGTACATGAGCAGCACGACGACGGCGACCACGCAGGGCGGAATCCAGAAAAGCCAGCGCCAATGCAATGCGGGCAGTTGAAGCGTGACAATCAGCAGCGGGATGGTGCAGCCCGCCAGTAGTAGCGGACCGAACGAGTTGATCATGATCAGGCCGAACTGGATCATGAGGCCGAAGACGCCGGCGAAGCGGCCGCGCTCGTTGCGTGGGAACCACGCGGTGTTGGCCTTAACCATACCTGGCGCGCCAAAGGCTTGGGCATAGCCATCGCCGCCGCGAATAATGATGAAGAGCAACAGAACGCTGCCGGCACCGGCGAACGACGCCATGCCGAACAGCACATTCAAGAGGATGGTCAGCACGGCTCCGAGCGCCATCGCCTGCTTGCCGCCCAGTCTGTCCGTCAGCAGGCCGTTGACGAACTGTCCGAACGCGTACGCCCAATTGCGGGCCGAACTGATCATGCCGTACTGCGTTCTGGAGAGTCCGAATTGCTCAAGAATGCGTGGGGCGGCGATAGCGAGGTTGTAGCGACACATGTAGTACGAGGCGTACATCAACCCCAGCATGAACCAGTTCAAGCCGCGCCGCGCGCGAAAGCCGGGCGGGTGAACGGCGGCGGCTTGATCGGTTTCTGGACTATTGATGCTTGTACTCATGTGCTTGTCTGACAGTCTCCATTTGGCGTGCCTGACCGCGTGAGCTTGTGGTGCTATTCCATCTTGTGCCAGTAAAACGCGCCGAGGATCCACAGAATGGCCTGAATTCCCAACGCGGTCAGTGAAATCGGCAGCATCCCAGCTTGACGCGCGCCGGCTTCAAGCACGATCAGCACGCCGAATCCAACAAGCGCCCAGCGCCGCATGTTCAGCAGTCCGAGCATGCAAGCCGCTGTAATCACGCTGGGTGTGACCCACGGCAGAATGTCCGTTGAGGCCTGGTACGCTTTGTCTTTCAGGTGGAACGCGCCGAGGACCTTTGCGATGGCCGGTAGCGTCGTTAGCGACATGAAGATCAACAAGTACGTGACGCCGAAGACGATCGAGAACACTTTCGGCGGAACGGCGACGCGCGGAACGTCGTTGCCGCTGAGTTCCGGGAGCTCCTTGCCGTTGCAGATCAGTGCCGGGCGCCAGGTTGTCGTGCCGGGGTTGGGCAATGCACGCAGCGTATATGCGCTCGGATGGCGTGTTCCCGCCGCGCCGGACATTGCGCCGCATTTGGAGCAGCCCGGTTGGCCGGAGCCGACCAGCAGTTCGCCGCACTGGCCGCAGTAGCCGGCTGGCAAGCGCAAGTAGATGCCTTCCAGCCAACCTCGCTCAAACACGACGCGATCGCGCCAGATCAGCCGCTTGCGTCCGAACCAGCCGAGGCCGCTTTCGAGGCGCAGAACAACCTCGTCGGCTTGCTCCCCAGATGTTTTCCATCTGAATTCAAACATGGCGAATGTGGCGTAATATACCCGACCAGCCGTGGCGCACAAGTGACGACGGCGGGGTGTCAATCCGAGCCCGAGCGGAAGCGAGCGGGCATATTTGCCGTGAATTACTAATGGCGAATAGCGAAAGACGGCTGCCGTACGCCCAATTCGCCATTCGACATTGGCAACAATATGCCCCGTCGCTTCTGCTCGGGCTCGGATGGCGGCGGACGCTGCCGTTGTCTTTGTCGTTCCCTTCGTCGCACCTCCACATATGCCCCTCGTTGCCGCCTGGGGCTCTGACGGGGCCTAGCGCGTCTCGCCCAGGTACTTCAGCAGCCGCACGATGGCGGCGGCACCGTTGTCGAGGTCGGGGATGCGGACCTTTTCGTTCGGGCCGTGGGCGTTGCAGGTTGGGCTGGCGAAGCCGATCAGCAGGCTGTCAACGCCTAGCAGCTTCTTGAACGTCGACAGGATCGGCAGCGAGCCGCCCTCGCGGATCAGCGCCGTATCCTGGTCAAACGCCTCGCGCAACGCCCGCCGGGCCGCCTGGATGGGCGGGCTGTCGATCGGCACGGAGTACGCGTCGGCGCGGCCGTGGTTGATGATCTCTAGCCGCAGCGTGTGCGGGCACAGGCTGCGAATCGTCTGATCGAACGCCTCGCTCAATTCATCCGCACTCTGATGTGGCACCAGCCGCATGCTGATCTTGGCACCGGCACGGGCCGGGATGATGGTGTTGGCGCCCTCGGCCATGAAGCCGCCGTAAATGCCGTTCACGTCAAGGGTTGGCCGAATCCAGCGGCGTTCGTTCGTCGTATAGCCGGCCTCACCCGCCAAATCGGGGCTACCGGTGTCCTCGAGGTACTGCTGCTTGTCGAACGGCAGGGCGGCGAGTTGGGCCCGCTCCCCTGAGCTGACCTCGTCGACCTTGGAATAGAAGCCAGGGATCGTGACCCAGCCGTCATCATCGTGCAGAGCCGCGATGATCTCGGTGAGTTCGTTGGCGGGGTTCGCAACTGTTCCGCCGAAGGAGCCGCTATGCAGGTCAAACTTCGGCCCGTTGAGCCGGATTTCCTTGTAGAGGATGCCGCGCGTGCCGTAAGTGATGGTCGGCCAGCCGTCAGCGAACATGCCGGTGTCGGAGATCAGCACGTGGTTGCACTTGAGCAGGTCGCGGTGCTTTTTGAGGAAGGGCAGCAGATTGGGCGAGCTGATCTCCTCCTCGCCCTCGATGAGGAATTTCAGATTGATCGGCAGCGGCTGATCGGTGCCGAGATAGGCGGCGACGGCGCGCAGGTGCACGAGCAGTTGCCCCTTGTCGTCCGCCGATCCGCGGGCCAGCAGCCATTCGTCCTTGACCACCGGCTCGAACGGGCCGGACTCCCACAGACTCAGGTCGCCGGTGGGTTGGACGTCGTAGTGGCCGTACACCAGGTAGGTCGGCAGGGCGCGATTCGTGATGTGCTCGGCGTAGACGACCGGGTGGCCGCCGGTTTCGTGTATCTCCGCTTTGAGCCCGATCTTGACGCAGAGGTCTTTCAGCCATTTGGCGGCGGCGGCGACGTCACCCTTGCGTTCGGCCAGTGTGCTGACGGATGGGATCTTGCAGAAGTCGATGGCCCAGTCGAGATGTTCCTGACGGTGCTCTTTGAGAAATGACAACGCCGATTCCACAGCGAATCTCCTTCGTGTCTGGGGCGCTCGGATGACAAGAGCGTGCTCCGAGACGTGTGGCACGGGCTCTTAACCCGTCGCGTGCCTAGCACAAGCGAGCCCGCTCCCTCAGGGGGCACGGAACGTAGCCACGGGTGAAGCCCCGACGTTAGTCGGGGCGCAACTCGTGGAAAGCATTTTCCCAAGTCTACCCGCCCCGCAAGGGGCGGCGGAAGTCGTCAGCAAACCAACGCCCGCAGGCAATGTTCCTCCGCCCCTTCGGAGTGGGGCCTGTTTTCTGCCGTATACCACGAGTTACGTCCCGGCTAGCGCCGTGACTTCACTCGTGGCTACAATCCTAGGCTCCTTCGTAGCCGAATATGTCCGGTGTCGTGGATTGGAGCCATGGATGTCGAACACGTACCCAAGCCCTGTACGCCGACGCTGCGTCCGTCACGCGAATTGTAACGCATCCGTGCTATACTGCACGGCCGATTGGAGAGAGGAACCCGTGCCGCGCATCCGTGTATTGCCGCCAGAGTTGATCAGCCGTATCGCCGCCGGCGAGTGCGTCGAACGCCCGGCCAGCGTCATCAAGGAGCTGGTCGAGAACGCCCTGGACGCGGGGGCCGGCCGCATTGACGTGCGTACCATGGACGGCGGCCGTGAGCTGATTCAGGTGGTCGACGACGGTGGCGGGATGGACCGGGACGACCTGTGCCTGTGCGTCACTCAGCACGCGACCAGCAAGATCGCCGATGACGACGACCTGTTCAACATCCATACGATGGGCTTTCGCGGCGAGGCGCTGGCCAGCATCGGCGCGGTGGCGCGGCTGGAGATCACCAGTCGGCGGCCCGAGTCGGACGTCGGACACATGATCCGCGTTGACGCTGGCAAGATGAGCGAGCCCAAGCCGGTCGCGGCCAAGCCGGGGACGACTGTCGAGGCGCGTGATCTGTTCCACGCGGTGCCGGCGCGGCGCAAATTCCTGCGCACCAATCAGACCGAATCCGGGCACATCACGGAGCAGTTCTGTCGACTGGCACTGGCACAATGTGGGGTGGCGTTTTCACTGCGCAGCCAGAATCGCGTCGTGCACGAATTGCAGCCGGTGAACGATCGGCGACAGCGGATTGCGGATCTCTACGGGGCAGAACTGGCGGATGTGCTGATACCGATTCGGCGCGAAGGCGGCGGCGTGCTGGTCGAGGGCTACGTCGCGCCGCCGGCCGAGAGTCGCGGCTCCGGCAAATGGGAGTACGTTTTTGTCAACGGGCGTTACGTACGCGATCGCTTTGTGTCGCACGCGATCAAGGAGGCGTATCGCAGCCTGATTGATCCGCGACGTTATCCCGTCGCGTTCGTATTCATCACGATCAACCCCGATGTGGTTGACGTGAACGTGCACCCGATGAAGACCGAGATTCGCTGGCGTGACTCGAACTACGTGCATGGGCAGGTGCTGGCGGCGTTGCGCGACAAGTTCCTGAGCACCAACCTGGACCACGGATTCCAGGCGACGCGTGAGGATGACGCTTATCGCGATCGCGTGCGCAAGGCGATGGTCGATTTCTTCACGCAGTCGCGATCGGGGCCGGCCCCGGTGCATCATGGTGCCGCGTCGGCCGGGCCTCGGACCACCCAGGAAGACGCCGGGGAGATGCCGGGTCGAGCCGAGTCAGCACCGGGCGCATCCACGCCAGGCGTGGAATCCACAACTCCGCCGCCGTCACTGTCCCGTGGCGACTTTGCGCCGCTGATTCCCGGACTTGAGGAGGCGGCGGCCCCCGAGGCGCACGTTTCGCGGGCGCTGCAAGTGCATAACGCGTTCATCGTGGCGGAGACGGTTGATGGGCTGATGATCATCGATCAGC
>JAFGRR010000193.1 GCA_016935035.1 Phycisphaerae bacterium
AAGGAATCGCCGCACGAGCAGCAGCAACGCCACTACGGTCAGGACTCCGAGCAGGAGTGCCAGGACGCCGGATGAATTCGGAGTGCGTCGGAGACCAGTCTCTATCGCGCGCAGGCGGTCGACGCGTGGTGCCGCGGCGACGAGCCAGGATTGCAGGCAGATGGCCAGAGCGATCACGGCATTACCTCCGCGTGGACCGGCGGTCGCTGTCGCATGCCGCGGGCGGCGTGAAATTCCTGGAGCATCGCGCGCAACTCGTGCAGGGTATCGGCGGCATAGCCGTCGGTCGCGTCGGTCTCCAGCAGCTCATTCAGGAATCGCAGCAATTCCTGTCGCACCTCCGTGACGGAGCGCGTGCTTGTGACATGCGTTTTGGTGCTCGGAGGCTTCCCGGTCATGTTCAGTGGCAAACCTACTTCAGCCTCCAGGCGGGCGACGGACTGCATAAGCGTACGCGCGAGTTCGCGGATGACAACGACCTGGTCGTGCAGCAGAGCCTGCAGCTCACGTTTGAAGCGTGGGGCGTATTCGTTGGTCGCCAAAGTGCGCAGAGCCAGCAGCCGGTCGCGTGGATCCTCTGAGCGCAACTTGCCGACGACGTGGTTTGACCAGGCGTCGATGTTGATGCGCAAGGCCTCGAGCAGTATGCCCGTTTGCTTGGTGGGGGCACAGCGGACCACCCGCCACATTAGCGCGAACTCCGCTGATTCCTCGCGCTCCGCGAGTTGTACTGGGGCGCATGTGGATGCCTGGGCGTCCGAAGGCGCCGGCCGGTGGCGCGCGCGATGCTCGCGGTCACAGAGCCACCAGCGGGCGAAAGTCGCAGCGGCGTCGTTGCCGGCAGCGATCTCCTCGAGTCGCCGCGGCGTCTCAGGCAGGTTGAGATCCGCGAGGGCGTACACGCTGGCGCGGCGCAGCAGTGGACATCCCTTGTGTAGCCAGCGTGACAGAAATGCGGTGCGTTCCGATTCCTTCATCCCCACGGCGCAAACCCAGCGAGGGACCATGACTCGCAAGCCCGGCGGCAATTGGAGGATGTAGCGGTCGATGTCATGGAACCACGCGGGGTGCTTCAGGTCGGCGAGCCGCGCGCGGTACTCCGGGTCGTTCAGCAGATCGCTGTGCTGCAATAGTGCCGCGATCTCGACGGGTTGCGACCACTGTACAAGCAGGCCCTCCGCCGCCGCCGCCCACGCTGGATCGCGCAGTGCCGTGAGCAGGAACCCAGCCATGCGTGGGCCATCCCACTTTGGCAGGCGTTCCTGGATGATCTCGCGCAGACGGGTGCGCGGCTTGTTGAGGATGATCCACAACTCGTTGCCGAGTTCGCGCGCGTACCACAGAGCGGCCTGTATCGGCTCGACGCGCCAGTGCGTCTCGAAGCTGCGCAGAGCCTCAGTCAGCGCGCGGATGACCTGTTGTCGAGCCAACTGGATATGGGCGGGGGCCGCCCGGTTGGAACCCGGAACCGAGCCATGCTGATCCACAAAATCGGCCACGATGTGTTCGAGCAGTCGAGCGGCGGCTTCACAGACCGCGCGCGAGTTGTCGCGCAGGGCGTCACTGAGTGCCACGGTGGAGTGAGGTGTTGGATGCTGCGCCAGGACGGCTAGGGCGCCCAGTCGAGCGGTCTCGGTGGGTAGTCTGACCGCCTCTGCGATCGCGAGCCGCAGGCGGTCACCATCGGTGGTCAACTGCTGCTGCAATTCGGGACAGACGCGTTCGTAGTCGCCGGCCAGCGCGGCCCACGAGACGGGGTTACCGCGCGTGGCGAGGATCTGGTGGATGCGGGCGGCGTAAGGTGGCTCGGCGTGCTCCAGCGCCGCGCTCAAGACACGATCGCAGCCCGGCGCCGGACCGGCCTCCAGCCACTGATATAGCTGCTCCACCATTGCCATGGGCCATTCCCTACGCAATCGGTACCCACATACAGCGTGTGCCTGCCCGTGGGGGCGACAGTACCCCATCACATCATCGGCGTGATCGGGACACATCATCATCACTGAACGCGGTCTAGCAGTCGCGAGTTGACAACGTCCGAAAAGCACTCGATTCTGTCGTTATGAGTAATGAACGCGACGCCCGCGAAGATCCCCGACTGCGAGTGGCTCTAGCCGGATTGACGCTGCGTAATCCTGTGCTGACCGCCTCGGGTACCTGCGGCTACGGTCCAGAGTACGACGAGGCGATCGATTATCGGCGACTTGGGGCCTTCACGACCAAGAGCGTGACGCTGGAGCCGCGGCCAGGCAACGAGCCGGCCCGCATCGTCGAGGTGCGTGCGGGGCTGCTTAACGCGATTGGCCTGGCGAATGTTGGCCTGGAGGGGTTTCTGGCGGAGAAGCTGCCGTTCATCGAGCGGATGCCGACGACAGTCTTCGTGAACGTCGCGGGGCACCGCATAGACGACTATGTCGCGGTTGCGGCCGCTCTTGATCCGCATGAGTGTATCGCGGGCCTGGAGCTGAATGTCTCGTGTCCCAACGTTGCCGACGGGTTGACATTTGGCACGGACGCTGGATTGTTGGGTCAGCTCGTGTCGGAGGTGCGCGCGGCGGTGCGGCGTGCCAAGCTGATCGTGAAGCTGTCGCCGAACGTCACTGACATTACGGCTCTTGCGCGGGCGGCGATCGCGAATGGCGCGGACGTTATCAGCCTGGTAAACACGTACGTTGGAATGGCGATCGATGTGCGGAGTTGGCGTCCGCTGCTGGCCAACAGGACCGGGGGGTTGAGCGGGCCGGCGATCAAACCCATGGCCCTCTTCGCCGTGCATCGTGTCTATCGCGAAGTGGCACGCGAGGCCGGCGTGCCGTTGATTGGCATGGGCGGCGTTACCACGGCCCAGGATGCGATCGAGTTCATGCTGGCCGGAGCCACCGCTGTCGCCGTCGGGACAGCGTTGTTCGTTGATCCGACGACGCCGCTGAAGATCGCGGGCGGCCTGTCCGCATACCTGGATGAACGCGGCCTCGGCTCCGTCAGCGACCTGGTGGGTCAGTTGAAGATTGAATAGAAAGAGACGAAGGCACACAGGAACGAGGAAGGCCTTCCCTCTTTGTCGTTCCTATGTCCCTATTGGTACTCGTTTTTGAGCTTCTGGTAGATTGGGTCGACCGAGTCGCCGGAGAGCGTGCGTTCGCACACGCGACCATCGGTCGGATCGAGATACACGAGCACGACGGATGGTCGCGTGATGTAGGTGTACCCGTCTCTACCACTGTCGCGGCGTGTGCTGACGGGTTCGTTGAACCGAATGTCGAGCACCACGGCGCCGGTCGTGAAGTCGACCTCTTCCTCGTCGAGCGGGCGGCCGTTTTCGTCGAGATCGTCGGTGGGGATCCTGGTAGTGGTGCCGATCATGTCGCCGACACCGACCTCGAAGTCCTCGTTAACCCACCATCCGTCGCGCCATTTCCAGACATCGACGAGGACGGTTCCCTTGTCATCCTGGCTACGCGTGACGAAGAAGCGTGTCGGGGGGATGACCGTGACGGGGTCGCTGGATTCTGACCATTCGCCGGCCAGGACAACGCGTCGAGCGTCCTCCGGGTTGGCGAGGTTCTTGGGCTCGTTCACGTAGCGGTTCCACAGATCGACGCGCAGGCGATAGCGATAGGTTTTTCCCGGCTCGACGGTGTCATCATGGAACCAGACCGCGACCTTCGCGTCATCGTCCGGGTCGAAGATGCCGCGCGGTCCGCCGCTGCGGTCATCAATCTGCCAGGGAGCACTGTTGTAGCGTGCCAGCTTGATCGTGTATTCAATGCGCTTGAGCAGGGCCTCGGCGCTCTTCTTCAGGCGTCCGCGGGCCTCGTCGTTCTCCACAACCGCGTTGGCCGCCTGCTGGGCCTGGTCGTAGTTGCGTTCGGCGAAGAAGCGCTTGGCGTCGGCGAAATCCTGTTGGGCGCGCAGCTTTTCGGCCTTCTTGTCGACCTGCGGCGGACGGTCTCTCTGTGTGGTGCCGCGTCCCACTCCCATCCCCATGAGCGTACCCCCCGAGTTTCGTTGTCCGCCGCCCGTTTGGTCACGGCCGCGAGCCGTGCCCGGCGGAGCGGAGGGACCGCCGAAGTTGGGTCCACCACCGGTGGCAGGCCCCACGATCATCATTCCGGGGCCGCTGCGCGGCGCGCCAGATCGTGCGATGGGCGAGTCACTCTCCTCAACTTCTTTTTCTCGCGCGGCCCAGTCCTTTTCGCGGTAGCCGTCGAGGTTCGGCACAAACCAGTCATCGCCCGCCACGACTTCGAGGAATCGGGGCTGGACCAGTTCGAGCTGATGGCTCTTAACGAGCGTGAAGGCATCGGTGATGCTCGAGGAGTTGGTTGGGCGACCGGTGAGTTCGTCGTAGGTGGGTTCGGGGATTGTGAGTTTCGGCATGGCCTTGTCGGCCGCGACGTCCTGCCAATCGGACCAGTCGCCGCTGGGCAGGAGTTCCTGCCGCTGGACGCTGGCACTGACAATGTAAGGACGTGCCTGCGCTATGGTGTACTTGGCAGCTTCGTGAGCCGTCTGCTGGGCCTTGTAGTCCCAGTAGCCGGCGATCGAGACCCAGGCGAGTTCCGTGGTTTCCGGCTCTATGTCGCTGGCCGTGGGAGTGTTGGTACTGGTTCCGCCCTCCAGGGACAAGACGACCTGAGTAGGCAGAACTCGGCTGCGACCGGTCTCCAGCACGGGTTTGGTCGGCGGCAACGATGGGACCAATGTGATGGCAGCGCGGCCACCGGCTTTGTCGCTTCCAATACTGGGCATTTCCGTGCCGAGCGGCGCGGACCATCGCAGCATGGTGGGCACGGCGCGCGTGTCCTCGGGCTGCCCCTCGAAGAGACCTTCCTGGA
>JAFGRR010000194.1 GCA_016935035.1 Phycisphaerae bacterium
AACGGCAACAGTGAGCGCGGCTTGATCAGACGCTTCGACTTGCCCTGTGCGACGATGTTCGACCCGCAGAACGGACAAGCAAACGCCGTCACGTTCGGCGGCGGCTCGACCTCGGCGGCACACGTTTCGCACTTGGCCGTCGTCTGCTCATACGTCGGTTCGCCATCCGCGAGCAGCGCCAGGTGCGTGCGGAAATCCAGTTCGCGGATGTCTTCCGCCGATTGCGGAATGTGGTTGGCGTGGCCGCAGTACTCGCATACCAGGTCAGCGGTGCCGGGCTTGAAGGCCAGATCCGCCCCGCACTGCGCACACGGAAATCGTTTCTGCTCGTCGCCCTGGCCGAGTGATTCGGCTGGTCGAGCAGGGACCTCCGCGACGCCGCTCATGTCCTCTTCGTACACGGCGTCAGAATCACCATCCGCTGCCGGTTCGACATGTCGCCCGGTCGATTCGTCCTCATCCCGCGGCGGTCGCGGCGGCCGCAAAGCACTCATACGCATCCCTCCACGATTGACAGCGATGAGCAACCTACCGGCGAGCCACGCGAGATACAACCGTCTATCCCATGTGCCACTGCTCATGAGCATTGCATTGACGGCAGTGCGGCGCGCGAGGGACATCGAGCAGCCCTCTGCCGCCCGCTCCATCGTGCGGCACGCAATAGCCCAGAGCTCCACTGCTCAAGAGCAGTGGCACCCGGCGGCCGCTCCGCCACCCATCTTCGTCTTTCCCTACGTCCCTATGTCCCTCTGTCCCTTCTTTCTTCCCATTGCCCCCGCCGGCAGTGAGCCGAATAATGCGGGCGTATCGCCGAATGCCGCCATAAGCGAGACCTCCAATGCTCTACGTCTGGGCGACGCTGCTGACATTGTTGAACGCCGGCTGGCTGGTGACGGTTGTGCTCGGGCTGCCCGGGACGTGGCTGATGGTCATCAGCACGGCCCTGGTCGCGTGGTGGCAATGGGACCGGGTCATGATCGGCTTGCCGACGCTCGTCGTGATCGCCGTGCTCGCGCTGCTGGGCGAGATCGCCGAGTTCATCGCCGGCGTGTGGGGCACCAAGCAGTTCGGCGGCACGAATTGGGGCGCCGGCGGCGCGCTGGTCGGCACGCTCATCGGCGGCCTGGTCGGCACCTTCGCGATCCCGGTCCCCGTGCTCGGCTCGCTGATCGGCGCCTGTGCCGGTGCGGCGCTCGGTGCCTGGGGCTTCGAGCTATCGGCGGGGCAGAAGATGAAACCCTCCCTTAAGTCCGCCGCCGGCGCCGGCATCGGCCGCCTAAGCGGCACCGTCGCCAAATTGGCGGCCGGCGTGCTAATCTGGGTGATAGCGGCGGTGGCGGCGTTCTGGCCGTGAAGGTCCTGCGATATCGCGTGCGGGCTGCTGTTGCCTATCCCTTGACCGTGTCTCCACAATACCTCGGTGAAGTCATACCTATCAATCCATCAGAAAGGGGCGTGATCATGCGGACTGTTTTGCTCGGCGGGGTGCTGTTGATGCTGGTCTTGGCCGCTGGCGGGTGTCCGGTCGCCGGCGTGGCGGATGACGGGCAATTGACGGAGGCCGTTGACGACGCGGCGTCGACGGATGAGGCCGCGGCGGAGGTGCCGGACGCTAACGAGCCGGACGTCCCAAGTGTCTGGGATGTCGCGGGCGATGTTTACGACGTCTCGTGGCGGGAAACCTGGGACTCGGATACGTCTGAAGGGGTAGGCGACGGCAGCGGCGACGATGGCAACTCAGACAATGCCGACGACGGCAACACGGGCGGGAGTGGCGCTGGTTCCTCAGGCGGTGCTGCCAATGGCGCATCGGGAAATGACGGCGCAGACGCCGGCTCGTCGGGTGACGATGGCTCCAGCGACAACGATTCATCGGCCGTCCGCGATCCCAATGACGCCGTCGATCAGGTCGCGCGGCAGGTAGTGGCCGCCGGCGTGCGCTGCGCCATGTGCGTGCCGCTGGCGGATGAGCGGCTGGACATGAACTCCGCCGGCCAGGGGCAGTTTGGCGAGTGCCCAGTGGTCGGCTTTGCCGACGATGGCGACAGCGGCCTCATCAGCATGATGTTCGGCTACGACGACGGGTGCAGCGGCCCGCTCACCGGCGGGATAACGCTGACCGGCTCGGTCGCCGTCATATATGACCAGGTCACCGACGCTATCGAGCTGTACTTCCTGGAGATGCCCGGCGGCGTGAAAGAGATCCCGGGCGAGATACACGGTACGTACGCGCAATCATCCGGCGGCGCGTCTGTCGCCGGTGCGTTCACCCTCGATTCGGACGCCACCGGCACCATCAGCGGCGACGTGGCGCTTGCGTACTCGTCCGACGACATCACCACAATCAACTCGGCGAGTTGGTACGCGGATGCCGAGGGTTATGCATACGACCTGACGTGTACGGCGATCGTGATCAACCAGGTCACCACACAGAGCTTCATCCCGACCAGCGGCACGGTGAGCTTCAATGTGGACAACCCCGCCGGCGATCCGGCGACGCTGCCGGTGGTGATCGCGTTCAACGCGCAGTCGTCCGCGACGAGCGTGGTGTCCGTGCAGATCGGCGACGATCCGCCGTTCGATCACTACGTTTCGGGCATGGGCCCGTAATGTAGCGGCCGACATCTCGTCGGCCGTCTTTGAAGTTTGCGTTGTATTGCTGGGTGCCATGGGCAGGTCCTTGACCTTATCGGGGCCGTTGTTCGCACACACCTTTCAATGACGTGTGCGGCTACGGCACACTGCATCACGGGCAACCCCACCTTCGGTGTGCCTGCCCATGGCACCCGAGTTGTGTTGCCCGTTCCGGTTCGTCACTTCACATTGAAGTACCGCGCCTGCGGGTGATAGCTGATGATGGCGCTCGTCGATTGCTCGGGGTCCATCTGGAACTCTTCGCTCAGCGTGACGCCGATGCGGTCGGGCTGCAGGAGGTGCATGATGCCGCGCTGGTCTTCGAGGTTGGGGCAGGCCGGATAGCCGAAGCTGTAGCGGCTGCCCTGATAGCCCTGCTGGAACAGCTTGCGCATCTGCCGGGCGTCCTGTTCGGCGACACCGAGCTGCATGCGGACCTGTTTGTGGATGTACTCCGCCAGTGCCTCGGCGACCTCGACGCCCAGGCCGTGCAGGTACAAGTACTGCTGATACTCATTGTTGGCGAACCATTCACGCGCGACTTCGCTGACGCGGCTGCCGGCCGTGACGATTGAGAACGCACACACGTCCACCGTTCCGTCCTCGAGCGGCCGCCAGAAGTCTGACAAACACCAGTACGGCGGCGCGCTCTGTCGCGGAAATGTAAATCGCCAGATTTCATCGCCGTGGTGCTCGGGCCGATCAATTGTGCCGCTCGGCGGGGCGAAGATGACCAGGTCGTTGCCGTCGGAGTTGCACGGCCAATAGCCGTAAACCGCCTGCGGCCGAATGATCCGCTCGCGGTCGCAACGTGCCACCAACTCGCGGTAGACCGGCCGCACCTCGCGCTCGATGTACTGCCTGAATTCGTCAACGCTGCGACCCATGCGGCGAAAGCCCCACTGCACCTGAAACAGCATCACCTCGTTGACGTACGCCAGCGCCGCCATCAGATCGATCTGCTCGACGACACGCGCGCCCCAGAACGGCGGACGCGGCACGGGGTATTCGTGACCGATGTCGCTGCGGTGCGTTTCCTCCAGCGCGGTGCGCGCCTCCGCGGCGGCGACTTCGCCCTCGTGCGCGAGCTTGGCAATCTCGGCGTCCAACGGCTTGAGCCCGTAACGCTGCTCCATCTCAAGCGCGAGTTGCTCCAGCGAGCGAGCCTCCAGCGCCGCCTGCGCGACGAGCGCCTCTTCCTCGGCTTCTTCCGCCGAGATCTCCGGCGGCGCCGCGCGCTCCTCCATTATCCGGCCCATCACATCGAGCCCCTCGAAGGCATCCTTGCCGTAGTGCAGCGGCCCGTGGTAGATCGGCCGCAGGTCGCCCTCGACATACTTGCGCGTCAGTGCCGCGCCGCCGAGAATCACCGGCGCCGTTATGCCGCGCTCGTTGAGCACGGCCAGGTCGTCGCGCATCACGAGCGTGGACTTGACCAGCAGCCCGCTCAGCCCGATCGCGTCGGCCTGGTGTTCTTTCCACGCGGTGATGATGTTGTTGATCGGTTGCTTGATGCCAAGGTTGTATACGGTGTAGCCGTTGTTGGTCAGGATGATGTCTACCAGGTTCTTGCCGATGTCGTGGACGTCGCCGCGCACGGTCGCCAGCACGATCTTGCCGCGTGTCTGCCCCTCGACACGTTCCATGTGCGGTTCGAGATGCGCGACGGCGGTCTTCATCGTTTCGGCCGACTTGAGCACGAACGGAAGCTGCATCTGCCCTGAGCCGAACAGCTCGCCGACCGTCTTCATGCCATCGAGCAGAAACTCGTTGATGATGTAGAGCGGCTGATAGGTGGTCATGGCCAAGTCGAGATCGGCCTCCAGTCCGACCTTCTTGCCGTCAATGATGCGGCGTTTGAGCCGTTCCTCGATCGGCAGTTCTTCGATCCTGACCTCTTCGCCAATCTTCTCGCCGTCCTCGAACAGGCCGATGAAGCGTTCGAGCGGGTCGCCCGCGTCACGCCGATCGTAAATCAGGTGCATCGCCGCGTTCCAGCGATCGTCGCTGATCTGCGTCTTTGGCAGGATTTTGCTGGCATGCACAATGGCGGCAGTCAGGCCGCGCTGCAACGCCTCTTGCAGGAAGACCGAGTTCAGCACCACGCGGGCCGCCGGCTGCAAGCCGAAGCTGACGTTACTCACGCCGAGAATCGACTGACACCTTGGGAAACGCTCCATGACGCGTTCGATGCCGTCGAGCGTCTCGAGCGCCAGTCGCCGATCGGCCGCGCTGCCGGTCGTGATCGGAAACGTCAGACAGTCGAAGAAGATGTCCTCTGGGCGAATGCCGTGCTTTTCGGTGAGCAGGTCGTGCAGCCGTGTAGCGATCGCCAGCTTGCGTTCGGCGGTCTTGGCCATTGCCTCTCGCGGGTCTTCGTCGATCGTCAGCGCGACTACCGCCGCCCCGTATTGCCGCAGCAGTCCCGCGACTTTCGCCAGCTTTGCTTCGCCGTCCTCGAGGTTGACCGAGTTGATGATGCACTTGCCGCCGGCCAACTTCAGCCCGGCCTCCAGCACGTCGATCTGCGTGCTGTCGAGCATCAGCGGCAGGGGAATGTCGCTGGCGAAGCGGTCGGCGACCCACTGCATGTCCGGTGCGCCGTCGCGGCCGACACAATCGACGCACACGTCCAGCACGTGCGACTCGGCGACCTGCTCCTTGGCCGTTTCGACCAAGCCCTCGATATCGCCCTCGATCAACAGCCGCTTGAACTTGCGCGACCCATTCGTGTTGCAGCGCTCGCCGACGATCAGGAAGCTGGTGTCCTGCCGCATACCGACGGACTGATACAGACTGCTGACGGCGGGCTCGGGCGTGACCTCACGCGGTCTGGGCTTCAGGTCGCGGACGGCCGCTACGACCTTCGCCAGATGCGCGGGTGTCGTACCGCAGCAGCCGCCGACGATGCTGATCCCGTCCTGCTCGACGAACTCGCGCAGCCAGCGGGCCAACTCGCCGGGGCTGAGCGGGAAGTGGGCGTGGCCGTCGACGACCTGGGGCAGGCCGGCGTTTGGTTGGATGCTGATCGGCCGCCGGGAGTGGGCCGCGAGGTAGCGCACGTGCTCGCTCATCTCCTGCGGTCCGGTGGCACAGTTGAGCCCGATAATACTGACCTCGGGGAAGGCGTCGATAGCGGTTACGGCACCAGCGATATCGGTTCCGAGCAGCATCGTGCCGGTAGTTTCCATCGTGATCTGGCAGATGATGGGGATCTGTTGGCCGGTGCGTTCGAACCCCAGGCGGGCCGCCTGGATCGCCGCCTTGGTCTGAAGAATGTCCTGACACGTCTCGATAATCAGGGCATCCACGCCCCCGTCGAGTAGGCCGCGAATCTGCTCGGCGTAGCTGGCGACCAGGGCGTCGTACGTCGTCTGCCGCAGCGATGGCAGTTTGGTGCCGGGTCCGATCGAGCCGGCGACGTAGCGTGGCTGCGCCGGCGTCGAGCAGGCATCCGCCGCCCGCCGGGCGATCTGGGCCGCCATCACGTTCAGGTCATACACCCGTTCTGACAGGTCGAACTCGGCCAGGACGATGCGGTTGGCGCCGAAGGTGTTGGTTTCGACAACGTCGCAGCCGACGTCAATGAACCCGCGATGAATCCCCTCGATCACGTCGGGGCGCGTTTCGCACAGTATCTCCGAGCAGTTTTCCAACCCGCGGTAGTCGGCGAGGGAGAGATCGGCGGCGTGGATCGACGTGCCCATCGCGCCGTCGAACACCAATATCCGATCCCGCAACTGATCCAGCAGGGGCGTGCGCGTGTCCAAGTCGTGTTCTCCGTGAAGCAAGCCTCATATGGTGGCAGCCGGGTGTCTCGCCGACGCGGCAGGGGTGGGGGTTACCGTGGGCCGGCGGCTAGCCCTTGTCAGCCGGGCTGAAGCAGGTAACATACGGTGCTACGGGATGATACACTGCGGTTCCCCCACGTGCTAGCTGGAGTCTCACACCCATGACTGAAGTGTCCGCGGAATTGCCGGCGTTCTTTGACATCGCCGAACTCACCACCGAAGCGATCGAGAGCTATCGCGAGAAGGTGCACGAGTCGTTCAACGCCTGGGAACGCTTCTACGAATTCGTGGGGGAGCGCATCGACGCGAACAACGCGCCGCCGCTGAACGTCGCGCTAGGCCTGTGTTTCCTGGGCCGTTTCCGCGAGGCGTTGGAGTGGTTCGACCGCGCCCCAGATAGCGGGTTTCGCTACTTCCACGCCGCCGAAGCGCTGGTCGCGATTGGCCGGTACGACGACGCGCTCGTGTCCCTGGACAAGGCGGCCAAGCAAGGCTGGGAGGGGTTCGCCGTCGATATGCGCGCCGTCGGGATCCACGTGCGCAAGGGCGCGTTGGACAAGGCACAGAGCCTGATCGAGAAGCACGCGCGCGTCGGCGAGGATCGCGCCGACTGGTATGCCGCCCACGGTATGGTCTGCGAATACCGGGACGAGCGCGAAAAAGCGATTCAACTCTACGAGCGCGCCCTGACGCTCCAGCCAGAGCACGAACTGGCGGCCTTTCGGTGCGCCTGGGTGCACGACATGCACGGCAACGATGAGGAAGCCATCCGGCTGTACGAGTCGCTCGCGACGCGGCCCTGTGCCCACATCAACGCCCTGATGAACCTCGCCGTGGTCTACGAGGACCATGGCAACTTCAACGCCGCATACCGGTGTGTGCAGCGTGTCCTGCGTTTCAACCCGAACCACACGCGCGCCCGGCTTTTCCTCAAGGACATCGACAGCAGTCGCCAGATGATCATCGACGACACCGTCGACGAGCGGCTGGACGCGCGCTCGCGTCTACTCGACGCGCCCATAAGTGAATTCGAGCTCTCGGTGCGGGCCCGCAACTGCCTCAAGAAGATGAGCATCAACTCACTCGGCCAGTTGATTCAGCTCACCGAGTCCGAGCTGTTGGCCTACAAGAACTTCGGCGAGGCCTCACTCAACGAAATCAAGCAGTTGCTCGGACGCAAGGGGCTGCGGCTTGGACAGCGGCCGGAGGAGATCGACCCGGCCACCATCTCGGCCGACGATTCCGGCACGCGCGTCGTCGTGCCGCCCGGACGCGAGGCCCTGCTCGCCAAGCCCGTATCAGAGATGGAGCTTTCGGTGCGCTCGCGGCGCTGCCTGCAGCGCCTCAACGTCGTGACGTTGGGCGACGTGATTCAGCACAGCGAACAGGACCTGCTGTCAACGCGTAACTTCGGCGTGACCTCGCTGAACGAGATCAAGGCACGCCTCGCTGAAATCGGCCTCTCCCTCGCGCCGAAGCAGGCGGAGTAGCCGCTTCCGTGCCACGCGACAAGGCAGCCGGTTTTGCGTTCACGGTGACACACACCCGTGGAAACGCTCGCTGTGGCCGCATCAGGACACCGCACGGCGTCATCGAGACTCCCGCTTTCATGCCGGTCGGCACGCGCGCGACGGTCAAGGGGCTCTCGCCCGCGCAACTGCGCGACACGCACACCCAGATCGTCCTGGCCAACACCTATCACCTGATGCTGCGACCCGGCAGCGAAGTGGTGGCGCACTTCGGCGGGCTGCACAAGTTCATGGGCTGGGACGGACCGATCCTGACCGACAGCGGCGGCTTTCAGGTTTTCTCGCTGGCCGACCTGCGCCGCCTCGACGACGACGGTGTCGAGTTCCGTTCGCACATCGACGGGGCGGCGATTCACCTGTCGCCCGAATCATCGATCAAGACCCAGAACGAACTGGGCGCCGACATCATCATGGCCTTCGACGAGTGCCCGCCGCTGCCCGCCGAAGGTGCCGCGATCATGGCCGCCGTTCGCCGGACCGCTGCCTGGGCCAAACGCAGCCGCGCCGCCCATACGCGGCCGGAGCAGGCGCTATACGGCATCGTGCAGGGCGGGCTCGACGTGTCGTTGCGACGAGAATGCCTGGAGCGTCTGGTCGAGATCGGCTTCGAGGGTTACGCGGTGGGGGGACTGTCGGTAGGTGAGCCGCCAGCGGAGATGTACGCGTTGCTCGATGAGTTCACGCACGAGTTGCCAGCGGAGCGGCCGCGTTATCTGATGGGTGTCGGTCGCCCGCTGGACCTGGTGCGCGGTATCGCGGCTGGAATCGACCAGTTTGATTGCGTGCTGCCGACGCGCAACGGCCGCAAAGCGTACGCCTTTACCAGCCAGGGCGTGCTGCGGATGCGGAACCAGTGCCATCAGTTGGCGGACGAGCCGCTCGACCCGGCTTGCGCGTGCTACACCTGTGCCAATTTCTCGCGCGGCTATCTGCGGCACCTGTGCATGTCGGGTGAACTGCTTGGCTCGACGCTGATTTCGCTGCATAATATCGCCTTCTACCAGGATCTCATGCGGCAGGCGCGGACCGCACTGGAGTCCGACGAATTTGACACATGGCGCGCCGCGTTTAGTGATAGCCCAGCGTCTTGCCGCTGCGAGGAGCCTACATGAGCGAGTTTCTGACCCTCATCGCGCAGGAGACGGCCGTCGGTGCCGCCAACGAGGCGGGCGCCGGGACGACCGCGACGGACGGTACGACCGCCGTTCAACAGACTCCGGGCGGAGCCGCGCCTAGCGGGCAGAAGCCACAGGGTGGCGGCGCGTTCTACGAGATGATCCTCCCGATCGTGCTCATGATGGGCGTGTTCTACTGGATCATGTACCGTGGCAACCGCAAGGAACGCCGGAAGCACGACGACATGCTCAACGCCCTGAAGCGCAATGATCGCGTGCAGACCATCGGTGGCATTCTCGGCACCGTGGTCGAGGCCCGCGAGAACGAGGTCATCCTCAAGGTCGACGAGACCAGCAACGTGAAGCTGCACTTCGCCCGCGGCGCCATCAAGGACGTGCTCAGCCAAAGCGCGACCGATGGCAAGAGCTAGGGCGTAGTGATCAGCGGTCCAGGTGTGCCACTGCTCTGTGAGCAGTGTTCTTCCTGGGTACCTGCATACGAGCAACGGCAGCACGGCTCACAGAGCCGTGGCACACATGGCGTCACCGGCAAGCTATCTTGATCCGCAGGTGATCCAGCAGGTCAGCCGGCTGGATTTGCGGGCCCGCTTCATCGTCGAGGGTTTTCTCGCCGGCTTGCACCGTTCACCGTTTCAGGGACTGTCCGTCGAATTCGCCGAACACCGCAAGTACACCGCCGGCGATGATCTACGCACGATTGACTGGAACGTCTTCGCGCGGACCGATCGGCTCTACGTACGCCAATATCAGGCTGAGACGCATCTCGACTGCCATCTGCTGGTTGATGCTTCGGCCAGCATGGGATACGTCGGCCCGTTGGATGGCGAATTGCCTGTCGGCGGACGGAGTTCCGCCAAGCTGGCCTACGCCATTCACCTGGCCGCCGCGCTGGGCTATCTCATCATTCACCAACAGGACGCGGTCGGGCTCGGCGTTCTGGCCGACGGTCTGGCACAACTTCTGCCCGCGCGGTCGCGGCGCCAGCACCTGTTCGAGATTCTGGCGACGCTGAGCGCCGTGGAGCCGCATGGCGGCAGCGCGGCTGAGCACGACCCACGCGATGCCGGCGGAATGGGGCGTGGCTTGACCGCTGGCATCCACCAAGCCGTGGCGCGTTGGTCGCATCGGGGGCTGGTCGTGCTGCTGAGTGATTTGCTGGCGCCGCCGGCGGAACTGCTGGAGGCGTTGCATCACATTCGGTTTCGCGGACACGATCTGATCGTCATGCACATCCTGGATCAGGCGGAGGTGCGGTTTCCGTTTGTGGGCGGCCTGGAGTTGGAGGACCCCGAGTCGCGCCAGCCACTGCGCACCGAGGCCGATTCCGTTCGGCGTGCTTATCTGGACGAGCTGACGCGCTGGCGCGACATGTTGCGCACGCAACTGGCCGCGGCGCATTGCGACTATCTTGCCCTGGACACAGCGATGCCATTCGACCGTGCGCTGGTCGAGTTCCTAGTGCAGCGCAGCCGGCGGCGCTGACGTGGCGGGCGACGTTATCGGCGCTGGTTGACCCGGCATCGTGCGCCGCGCACGCTTGCATTCCGCGCACACAAAACGATGCGAAGTTATGTTGCCCGCGCTGGAAACCGTGCTAGGCTTAATGTGTAGACTCGAATCTGTTGTGACCCGTGCGCAACCACGGGGTTCGGCGAGCCTGTGGCGATCACGACGTGATGCGCCGATTGGCGGGTCGACACGACGCCAGATACCCATGCCAAAGAGTCGCTCGGTGCGCTGCATGGGGCCGTCGCTGTTGGCCGCCTCGAACTGGCCACAGCCGCCACCGAACCCCGTTCCTTTTTTATCTCGTTGGTAGCGCTAACGAGAGCGGTGGATTGTGTGCGCGTTGCCGGTGCGCCGGTATGGCGCGGACACTGTGGACAGAAATGCCGCCGCCGCGGTTATCTCCACAAACGGCATGATCGGCACACGATAGCGCAGACTGCCCACGTATACGCAATGGACAGACGTGAAGTACAGAATCGGCAGCCACAGCAAAGCCAATAGAACGCAACGCCGCCACCACACACGCCAGCCGTTGTTCGCGCGCAGTGATCGTGCGACTCCGAATCCGGCGGCGATCAACACAGGGACCATGAAGGCGATGCTGACCAGTCCCGTCAGGCCACCGGCGTACTCGCCGAAGTTGGGCCGCAGGCTCCACGTGCGCAGGAACTTGTCGCCGGCCAGACGCACGACGCGCGCCGGGTCGCGCCACATTTGTTCACGCGCGAGGCGGCCCAGGTGGCGGTCCTTCTCGACCTCACCCATAGTCGCCAACTCCGGTAGTGTCTGCATAAACGTCTGATCGCTGTCGCCGTGGGCTTGTGGTCCCTGCGCGTCATACAGCGTTACGCCGCCATTAGTCGAAAGCCACGCGAAGCTCCCGAGCACGGCTCGGTTGCGCAGTCCCCACGGCAACATGAAGAGCAGCAGCATAACCGCGCAAATTGCGATTCGCCGATTGACGCGCGCGCGGCGCTGGTCCAGCAACCAGAGAATGATCCATAGGAGTACGATCCAGCCGGCTGATGACGGGCGCGTTAGAATCGCCAGCGGCCCGAGCAGCGCCAGTCCCACCATGCCGGGCCCTTCGCGCGTCTGCCGCGCTACCAGCCAGGCTGCATAAACCAGTGCCACGCTGACAAACGTGAACAGCACCTCCGTCAGCAGCAGTCCGCAGAAGAACACGCCGTACGGATCGCACGCGACGAGTAACCCGGCAATGACGGCGGCGCGATTTCCGAACGGTCGGTGCGTGATCATGAACGCAAGCCACGCTGTCGCTGCGCCCATCAGCGCCTGTGCCAGACGCGCCGCCCCCATGCCAAACTGTCCGGCCCACGCGAAGCCGGCGAGGAACAGTGGATACAGCGGCATGCGCGCCGCGTAGCGGCCGTCGTCACTGACGAGCGATCCGTTGTGCACGAGGTTTCGCGCAAGTTGCCAGTGCAGCTCTTCGTCGGGGAACTTGAGCTCAGCTCCCTGGTGCATGGACCAGACGACCACCCATACCAGCCGCAGCGTCAGGGCGACGATAAAGATCGAATAACCCCAGCCGGACTTGGCCGCGTTCATCACACGCCGCTCCGTGGAGGCGCGGTCGGCTTAAGCATCAGCCGCAGAGCGTGCTTGGTCGTCGGTCGCAGCTTGACGCGCTCGTCGATGCGCAGCGGCATTACCCAGACTGGGCCGACCTGATCGCACAGGATGCCCGTGCGGGCACGCTCGAGCGGGTCGATCTTCTCGTCGATGAAGAAGTCCGCCAGCGTCTTGGCGCCCGGCGCGCCGAGCGGATGAAAGCGGTCGCCTTCCCTGCGGCCGCGCACGAACAGCGGCGGCGACACTCGTTCCCAGTCGATCCACTCCTCGTGCGGCGCGGCCTGACTCTGCAAGGCTGAGACATCAACGTCGTGCGCCAGGGCTTCCTCGATTACCAGCTCCGCGTCGATCGGGGCCAGGTTGGTGCGGCCGGGGCACTTCACGAACATCTGCGTTAGCTCGGACGGCGCCTCGCGCTCGGTCCGCGAGCTGAACTCCAGCCGCTCATATTGCTTTCGGACGACTACCGTCCCGGGCAGGTGCAGTTCCTTGCCGCTGGCACTATTGCCTGCCAGCTTCAGCACCGCTTCGATGTGCGTGAAGCCGAGGTCCTGCTCGCCACCCATAATCAGCGAGCACACCAGCCGTACGACTTCCGCTTGTATGATCTTTTGCTTGCCGACCAGGGCTCGCGCGTTGAGCACCAGGTGTTGCGGTGTTTCAGAGATGACGAGTGACTCGAACGTTCGCGCTGCGGCGTCCGCCAGGTAGGTGCCGATCCAGCGCGCCTGTTCGCCTAGACGCAGCAGGGCGTCCGTTACGTTCGGGTTGAGTTGCTCGCACAGCATTGGCAGCACCTGGTTGCGAATGCGGCCGCGTGTGTGTTCGCCCGAGAGATTCGTGCCGTCCAGCCGGTACTTCAAGCCGCGCTGGGCGAGCAGCTTCTCGATAGTGGCGCGGCGGTGATGCAGCAGCGGTCGGATGAGTTGCACGCGGCTGCCCGCGCGGATCGGTCGCGCCGCGGCCATGCCGGCCAGACCGCGCAGCCCGGTGCCGCGACAGATGCGATGCAGGATGGTCTCGGCGTCATCGTCGGCGTGATGGCCGACAGCGACGCGGTCGGCGCCGGTCTTCAGTGCCACGCGTTCGAGAAACTCGTAGCGATGTTGCCGCGCCACCTCTTCGGTCGAGCCGCCCTGACGCGCGACCTCGCCCGCGATGTCGATCCGCTCGCCGTGGAAGGGTAGACCCAACTCGCTGGCCAGATCACGAACGAACTGTTCGTCGGCGTCGGCGTCCGCCCCGCGCAGCCCGTGGTGCAGATGCGCCACGTTCAGCTTCCAGCCCAGGTCCCGCGCCGCCGTCAGCCCAGCCAGCGCGTGCGCTAGAATGGTGGAATCCGGCCCGCCGGAAGCCCCCAGGACCCATTTCGAGTTCTTATCGAGAAGCTGGCGCTGGTCCAACCAGCCGGCGAGTCCGTCGAGAAACGCGTTCCAGGCCACTAGCGACACTCCTGGTAACCGTGCCCGCACCGGCATCAGACCGCGCCCGCCGTGTTCACCGGTGCTATCCCCAAAGTGAGGCGGCGAACCACCAATTGTAGCAGTTCGCCGCCCGTGAGTTCAATCGTGTTCACCGCCAATCAGCGCGAGAAATTCGCCATGTGCCACTGTTCTTGAACAGTGGTCGCTTGACTGCGGCGGTGGCGCATCGGTCTGAGAGCACTGCTCAAGAGCAGTGGCACCAGTTGCACTCCTATTCCTCGGCCTCATCGCTCGGCGGCTCAATCTCGTAGACGGCGTCGTCCGTGACGATTACGACATGCTTGCCAAGCGTGAGGTACTTCGCGAATTCCTTGTGCTTGCGGATCAGCTCGAAGTATTCGTCGCTGAAGGCCTCGATCTTCGTCGTCTCCTGCTTGCCGTCCCACGCCGTGTCGAGCCAACGCTCGCCGTCAAAAACGAACGTCTTCTTGTCTACGTTGCGGATGATGGCCTTGCCATCCGGCGTCATCGGCACGCCGTAGCTAGCGTCGAGCGTGCCGTCCTTCTTCAGCCCGGCGAGCAGCCGCGACGCCTCGACGGCGGCCTTGCCGGAGACGACGCCGCTGTCGAGCGTTTCCGCCATGGTTATGCCTCGTCCACCGAACGTCATCGGCGGATCTGGTGCGACTTGCCGCCACCGAGTCTCCGAGTCGCGCATCTCCGACTCAGCCGAGAGCGATGGCTCTTCGATGTTGATGTTGGTTCGTGCCGCGAGCTTCTCATCTCGTGGACCGAGTGAGTACATAACACCGGGCCCGTTGTTTGGCCCTCGTCCGGAACGCCGCATCAGCGGCGCGAACGCGACCGGCGAATCCTCTACCACCAGTGCGGCCGTGTACGGCGTCACGATGCCGAACATCTTGGCGAGGCGTTTCACTTCCTGGACCAGTTCGTCGTTTTCGCCGTGCAACCGTATTTCGTCGAGCAGGTAGCCGACCTTGCGCGTGGCCCACAAGCGCGGCAGGAAGTCGTGCTCGGGGTTGTTCTTTGGGAAGTCGCCCTCGTACACCAGCGTCTGACGCTCGTTGCGTGCGTCGCCGCTGAGCTTGACGGCGTGTTGCCCGGTGCCGGAGTAGCGACCGAGTACGACCACGTCGGTCCCGCGAAACAGGTCGGACAGCTCACGCGGATAGACGTCCGAGACGTCCAGGCCGGCGAACTCCAGCTTGAGGTCACTCAGTAGTGGGTCGGCCAGCTTGCCGACGAACATCCCGAGTTTCAACTCCAGGTTCTCACCTTCGACGCAGTAGTCATGCGTGCCGCGTGATTCGTCCGCCAGCTTGTCGAGCAGGTGCGTGTTTACGTCGCTGCCGACTCCCAGCACGTGCATGCGTACACGGGCGTCGTTCTTCTGACGTACGTTTTCGAGGATGTTGCCGATGTCGGTTGTGCCGACGGTCGGCAGGCCGTCGGTCATGAAGACGATCAGGTAGGGGCGCTCGTTGTCCTTTGGATCAGCCGCCAGTGCTGCTTGCAGTGCTTCGTTGATATTCGTGCCACCGACGGCTTTGATCTTGTCGACGTAGGCCAGGGCCGCTTCGCGGATGTCCTTGTCCCCGGCGACCAGGCCGTCGCGGAACGGCCGCACCTCAGTGCTGAACGTGAGCAGGTTGAAGCGGTCCCGCGGGTTCAGGTTGTTGACGCACAGCTTGAGGGCCTGCTTGACCTGCTCGATCTTCTCGCCCGACATGCTGCCCGACGTGTCGATCACGAAGGCGATGTCCTTTGGCAGAATCTCGTCGGCGTCGATCTCGATGCGCGGCGAGAGGCGTACCATGAAGTAGCCGTCCTCGCCAGCCTCGCGATGCGTGAGCAGCACCAGCCCGAACTGCGAGTCCTTCCGCTGGTAGTACATCTGGAAGTCGCGATCGGGGCGGACGTTCGTGGCTTCGTACGTGACGCTGGCCTCGTGGTCGTTGGGCTGCTTGATCTCGCACGTGTGCGACGGGCAAAAGACGCTGGTCAGCGGCAACTGGCTGTGAATTCTCGCGTGCACGACCAACTCGCCGATGCTGCGGCCCTCCGGTAACTTGGCCCGCAACGGATGCTGAAACAGCCCGAGCCCGCCGCTCTCGGTCAGTGTCTGCGAATAGGCGAGCTGCACCTCGACGTCGCCCTGTGGCGGAATCGGGAATACGCGGGCCTTGTACAGCCGTGACCCGAGGTATTCGAGCAGCCCAGGGTCGCGCGCCTTGCGGACGATGTTCTCGTACGTCTGGCGGGCCTGCTCAACGTCGAGCACCTCGCCGTGCATCGTCTTGCCATTGACGGTCATCGAGAAGTCGCCGACCGCCGCTTCCGCCGGCAGCGGAAAGACGTACGTTCCCTCGACCTGCTGCCCGAGCGGGTTGTGGAAGGTCTGCTTGATGGTCGTGACCGCGACGCCGTCGGTGATCTCGGCGTAGATGCGCTGGTATTTAGTTTCGAGCGTCGTGTCGCGAACCGGTCCCGGCCGCGGGCGCGGCATCGGCGGCTCGATGTAGATGCGCCCCTGGCCCAGCGTCGGTGCCGCCACCGCCAATATGCCGAGCATCAGTCCCAACAGCCGCATGTGCGTTTCAGACTTGCATCTCATGGCAGACCTCCCGCCTTGTTACCAACCTAACCGGGGTGCCACTGCTCTTGAGCAGTGCTTTGCCTACTAGTGGGCCGTGTGACATCCGATGCCACTGTTCAGGAACAGTGGCACACCTGTGCCCTCTACCTGTTGGACTCGCGCAACGCCGAGATGTTCCAGATTCTCCATATCATGGTGGCAGAGGCGTCGTGCATGCTCTCCGTGGCCTGTACGCCCAAGCCACCCCGCCGTTGGCTTGCTATGATGAGCGTATGGACCGGTATCTGAGCATTTATCGCGACCCACCGCTGGACGGGCCCACGAACATGGCCCGGGACGAACACCTGTTATACAACCCGGACGTCGCGCCGGCTGCACTTCGCATCTACGGCTGGACGCCGCCCACCATCAGTCTGGGCTATTTCCAGCGATACGCCGACGTCGCCAAATTGCCGGACGATGTCCGAAATCTCGCTGTCGTCCGCCGATCCACCGGCGGGGGGGCGATTCTGCATGACCAGGAGGTGACTTATTGCCTAGTTGTCGATGGCAGCCAACCGATCGCGCGTCAGGCTCCCGATGCATTGTACCGTCTCGCGCACGGCTGCTGGCTGGCGGCGCTGCGCGCCACCGGTTGCGCGGTGGACGTCGCGCCGGATTCGTTCCCGATGCCGTCGCCGCGCACGGGGCCGTTCTTCTGTTTCGAGAAACCCGGGCGGACCGACCTGGTGGTCGGCGACGCCAAACTGCTGGGCAGCGCCCAACGCCGCATCACGAGCTTGACGCCCAGGTATCACAACTCAGAGCCGCGCGACGACAAGCGGCCAGACTTACCGGCCGCGGGCCGCGTCTTGCAGCACGGTTCGCTGCTGCTCAGCCAGCGGTTCGCATCCCATCCGGGCTATGACCTCGGCGATCCGCCGGCAGAGGCCGTCGAATCATGGATCGAGAGCTTCATAAACCGCATCGCGACCGCCCTGGAGCTTGAGCCCCGCCGCCTCGACTGGTTGCCCGCCCAACAACCCGACATTGACCAACGCCGCCAACGCTACGCCAGCGACGCCTGGACTCAACGCCGGTAGGGGCCACCAGGGGCGGTGGCCGCTACTGGTTCGCCATCTTCTTTCCGCATTCCGCATTCATCATTCTGCGTTCTCCCCTTACCATACGCCCCCTATGGAAGTCTACACCGGAGCCAAGCCTGGGCGGCCCACCCTGGCGCTAGTTATGACCGCCATCGCCCTCGTGCTAGCGCTGGGGCTGGCATGGCTGCAACTCAGCGGCCGCCGCGCGCTTCAGGACGAAACCGCGATCGACGGCACGCCGCTTGTTGTGCGCCCACCTCGTGATTGGTTGCGTAATGAACAGGAACCCGGCAAGTTCTTCCTGCCGGCCCCGACCGACCGGTCTTGGCGTGGCATCCCGTTCACTAAGCAGATCACGTTTGAGTATCACCGATTGAGCGATTTCATCTCACCGGTGACATACGAACGATCGGCACCGGCGAGCCTAGCCGGCCTGCCGGCGGTGCAAACCCGCCTGCCCGACGAGGAGGAGCAGACGCGCCGCCGCAATGCCGCCCAGGTCATCGAGCGCGTCGCCGTCTCGCCGCGCGGCGACGTGATACGCGTTGAGTTACAAACGCTGACCGGCGTGACGATGGCGGACGTGGCGTTGCTGGATGTGGTCGCCGATTCCGTGCGCGTCGAGGCCCCCGGAATGAGCGTGAAACCCGCCGACGCCCTGGCGCGAGCCGGAGTGACGGTTCCGATCGATGCAAGCTGGGTGGCCGCCGTGCCGACATACGATGAAGTCGCCGCCTGTTACGTGGGCGGCAGCATCGAGGGGATGCCGGTCTGGTCGGTCGGCATCATGCGAACGTGGCTCGCGCACAAGCGGACGCTGGTGAACCTGCTGGAGGATTTCGCGTCGCTGCATTGGGGCCGTGCTCCGCGGGAAATCAGCATCGAGACGTTCACACGTGATGACGGCGCCGTGGTCGCGCACTTGCGGCCGTTGGGTCAGCACCGGCATCCCATCGCCGGTGTCTGGGCCGTCGCACGTTCCGATTCGCAAGTCGCACTATTGCCGGTCTATGCCAACCTCGAAATCGCGATCCGGGCGGGAGACGCGGCGGCGGAGCGGCTGGCCGGTGCGCTGAGCTTCACCGAGGCCGGCAACGTTCCATCTCTGGATGATGCGGTTGCCGCCGGTCGCGAACTCGTCGAGACAATTCAGCGCAAGGGACCGCTGCCTTGGTGGGGACGCCGGACCGCGCGCGACTATTACATTGGCCAGACGCCCCGCGGTTCTCGCGTCTGGGTCGCCGTGAGAGCACCCATCGCGGGAGACTCGGCGCGCGGCTACGAAGGGTTGCTGATCGACCGCTATGCCGGCGGATATGAGATCAGCCGCTGGCAATTGGGCCCCAACGCGCGCACCTTCCTCGACATCGAGGAGACCCGCGCGCAGACCGCGCTCGGTGCGACACGCATCGAACGCAAGGCACGCGCCGAACGCGCGACCCCGACCGGCAACGTGACCCAGGTCGTCGCCGATGATGCTGGCGAGAGCCGTACCAGCTTCGAGCCCGGACCGGCGTTTCTCCCGTCCGCCGCCGTCGAGCTGGCGCAATACCAGGTGGCGACCGGCCAGTGCGGGACCTGCATCATAGAAACCTCGCAATTGCGCGGACGCGGCGGCTATACGTGTCTGCTGCGCCCCATGCCGCCCGACGCGGATGGACGCGCCCGCGTTCTCGTGCAGGATGACCTGATGCCATTGCCGAGCGTGCACGTCTTTGATGATGCCGCCGAACTCGCTGCGATTGACTTCGCCGACGTATTGGTGCGGCGTGTCACGGAAGAGGAGGCGGTACGGCGTTTTCCGGAATTGCCGGCCATCGAGGCCTGGAGCACGCGTCAGGACACGCCCTGACGCGACGTGTGGTGATTGACACCGGTCGACCGTTTGCTAGGACAGTTGGCCGGCGCGTAAGATGCACCACTTGGGCGTCGCCGGGGGCGACACGTTGCGTGGTTTGTGCATGAAGACCGCGAATCTCCAGACATCAACGGTCACGGTTGGCTCGCCGGAGATGCTGCAAGCTGTCGAGCCGGTGGCGCGGCGTGACATTGGTCATGCCACCAGCGAGGTTTTTGACGGGTGTCCGTGGACGTACCGCAACGGGTTTGACGCGGTTCTGAAGCGCGTTTCAGCCGCGTTCTGGGGCGATCCGGCACAACTGGGCGCCGAATGCGTCAAGAAAAACTCCGCCCGCACCGTGTGGCGCGTAACGCTCGACCGGCGCACTTACTACCTGAAATACTACTTCAACGCGCGCTGGCTCGACGTGGTCAAGGAGTGGCTACGTGCGCCGGCATGCGCGGAAGAGTGGCGCAGCGGGTTGTACGCACTGCGGGCCGGGATCGCGACAGTCCCACCGGCCGGATTCACTACCAAACTTTACGCTGGCGGCCGGCGCTGCGCACTGTTCGTTACCGAGGCCATCGAGCCTGCGTCACCCCTGAACGAATTCTGGGCCACACTGCGAACCGACACCGATCGTATGCGGCGGCGCGCCGATACCGCGCGCCTGATCGACGAGCTGGCTGCTCTGATAGCGCGTGCCCACCAGGCCGGTTTTCAGCACACCG
>JAFGRR010000195.1 GCA_016935035.1 Phycisphaerae bacterium
ACGGTCGTGACAGCGTGCGCCTCGGCGGGAAACGCCATGGGCGACGCGTTCAATGCCATCCGCTATGGCATGGTCGATCTGGTCATTACGGGTGGAGTCGAGGCGGCGGTTACGCCACTCGGCGTGGCGGCCTTCGCCGCCATGAAGGCGCTCAGTACGCGCAACGACGATCCCACCCGCGCGTCACGGCCGTTTGACAAGGACCGTGATGGTTTCGTCCTCAGCGAAGGCGCCGGCCTGCTCATGTTCGAAGATTACGAGCGTGCCAAGGCACGCGGCGCGCGCATCTACGGCGAGATCATCGGCTACGGCGCGACCGCCGACGCGAATGACATGGTGCAGCCAGACCCGACGGGCTCCGGCGCAAAACGCGCCATGGCGGTCGCCATTCGCGATGCCGACCTTAATCCCGAAGATGTCGACTACATAAACGCGCACGGCACGAGCACAATGCTCAACGATGTCTCCGAGACCAAGGCCATCAAGGCCGTCTTCGGACCGTACGCACACAAGGTCGCCATCAGCAGCACCAAGAGCATGACCGGCCATATGCTGGGTGCCACGGGCGGCTTTGAGGCCATCGCCACCATTCTGGCCCTGCGCAACAAGGTCATCCCCCCGACGATCAATCTGGACAATCCGGATCCCGAGTGCGATCTCGACTACGTCCCGCACGAGGCCCGCGACGCCGACGTCAAGGTCGGCATGAGCAACTCATTCGGCTTCGGCGGCCACAACGCCTGCGTCGTCTTCCGCCGCGTGTAGCGCGATCCCAACGCCCGTGTAGCGTAACGCCTCCATGCCTGACGTCTGTGGCGACTGACGCTTCGTCGGCTGTGTTCAATGGCCGAATGGACCATGTCACGCCCGACGCCACACGCCTGCTAAACCAGCCCTATTCGGCTGGTTCGAGTCTCGATAGGGAATCCTCGCCACGCGATGCGGAGTTCGCTCGGATCAGCATTGCCGCCAGCAGGATCAGAATCAGCAGGTGCACACCGTACAGCCGCGCCGTCGGCACGATCCACACGGCCATACCCAACATCCAGATCACGAGGCCGGCAACACCGAGGCGCCGGCGCGGTGAATGCCGATCAAGCGCGCACGCCGCCAACGGAACCAGTGCCGGCAACGCCCAGACGAGGTAATACTGCCGCAGCAGCGGCGAGAAGACGAGCATCGCCAGTGCGTACAACGCACCCTCGCCGCGAAGATCGCTCAACGTGAGTGCTGTTGCCGGCCGGCGTGTCGCCACAACCAGCGACACAAACAAACCGACGGCGACCACGGAGGCCATTCGCCGGATCGTCTCCTCCGACGCATTCAGCGGCTGCCACGGCACGCGGTGCGGGTGCTCGGACCACATCAGCCGCGACAGCACGGCCGCGATCGACTGGTTGCGGTGGTCGATGAAGTGCGCACGCAGCGTCGGGTCGGTCATGCCCTCGGCGGCGGCGCCATGCACATTGTGCTGCCACCACCCCTGATGGTAGGCGACGGTCTTCTGTGGCCCGAACACGATCAGACAGGGCAATACGGCCACAGCGACCATCGTCGCGACGAGACTCGCACAGCTTGCCCACCGCCGCTTCAGCAGCAGCCAGATCAGGAACACGCCTGGCAGCAGCTTGACGACCGTCGCCAGGCCGAGCATGAGTCCGGCCTTGCGGTGGCGTCCGTCGGCCACGGCGTCCACGCCGCCCGCTACGAGGGCAAGGATTAGGAAGCTGAGTTGGTTGAAGCGAGCCGCCTCATAGATTGCTGGCAACGCGGCCACGATGGCGACCACCATGATCGCCACGGCAGGGGGACCTGTTGGCCCGTGCCAGCGATACAGAACGCGGACGGTGTAGGCGAGTGCGAGGACCTGCATCACCGCCCATAGGCAAGCGGCCGGCACGCCGCCGGCGGCCGTCAGCGGTGCCAGCATCAGCGGCACACACGGCAGATAGAAGGGCAACTGCCGCTGGGCGTATCGATCTTGGCCGGCAAGCACTGGGTTGAGTTCGCCGTGCTCCCAGACATAGCGTGCGTCGAGGTAGAAGTGGTGGAAGTCGTAGCGCATCCGCAGGCCGCGCGACAGCGTGATCGCTCCGACCGCCAGCAGCAGCGTAAGGAGCAGGACCCACGACCAGCGCGTCTGGCGATCCATGCTACGTCTCTGCCTGGTCGGCCGCATGTCGGGTAGCGAACGGATCTGACGGTATAGCGCGCGGGTTGCGCCAGAGCCACAGCAAGGCCGCGACCAGCGGCAGTCCGAGCATCATCGTCGCCGCCAGAATGATACCGCCGGCCTCAACCGGCTGGAGATTCCCCTGGCGGACCAGAATGATAACCGCGATGTCGGTGAGTGCGACCAGCGCCACGCCGGCCTGGGCCAGGCGTGACCACCAGCCGCGCGGGCCGGCGTAATGCAGTGCCGCCGCCAGCACCGAGATGGCCGGCAGTGACATGACGACGTGGTAACGCCGCATCACCGGCATCAGCCACAGCATCGCCAGTGTGAACAGGGCCCATTCGAAGCGCAGTTGCCAGTCATTAAGCGCGCTCGCCGGCCGGCGCGCCAGCCACACGAGACCAAGCACGAGCGCGGCGGCGAGTGCCGTGTGCAGCATGGCCACCGTGCCCAGCGGCAGGTTGGCGATGTTGATGAAGCGCTGTTGCGGATCATCGTGCCAGCGCGGGTCGTTGTACCACGTCGTGCTGATGTTAGTCTGGTGCAACCACCGGCACAGAACGGCGCCGCTGGCCTGGTTTCGCCAGTCCATCTCGCGCTGCGACAGGATCAGGTGTCTGTGCGAGCCGCTGATCGCCGTCTGCGCCCAGGTTGCGTAGTGCTCGCTGGCCAACTTGGGGCCGAAGACAATAGCGTCCGCGACCGGGCCGGCCAGCATGATGGTCAGCAGCGCGATCGCAACCACGCGGAACTGCCGCTTGAGCACGAACCAACCCAGCACGACGATCGGCGTGAGCTTCAGGATTGTCGCGATGCCGAGCCAAAAGCCGGCGGGCGTGTGCTGTCCGCGCCGCCATAGCACATACGACGCCACCAACAGCAGCAGCGTGAAGTTATTGATCTGGTTGAGCCGAAATTCCCACCACCACGCCGGCAGAAGCAAGAGAAACGGCAGCAATTGCACCACCGGCCAGTCCCTGGGCGGCAGGCCCATCATGTTGCGGGCGATCAGCCGTACGCACGCCAGCATCGCCACCACGTTCAGTGTTAGCCAGGCGAGGCCGGCGTACTCGCCCGGCAGCCACGCGAACAGCGTCATGATGCGCCCAACGCAGGGCGGATACCATTCGATCGTGCCGCGGCGTTCGATCTGACCATTCGGCAGGCGGTCGTAGCCCGGGTCGGTGGTTCCGTGCACGAGCAACACGCGGCCGGCCTTGTAGAAGTACTCGAAATCCGGGCCAAGCTTTCTGGCCGGCTCGATGCCGGCTATGAACAGTCCCACCGCCAGCATCGCGAAGGTTGCCAGACACGTCCAACGGATCCAGGTGGGGGCTAGCTTGGGCATGACGCGTATGTTACTCGGGCTTAACCAGCCGGCGGGACGCACTGCACACATAGTGGTCGGGATTCTACGAGCGTCGCATAGCTCTCACAACCGGCCATGCGGCCCGTGGCAGGCAGCCAGGGCATAAAGTATTGTTCCAACTGACAGGCGTGATCCCGTCGCGCGCCTATTCATCAGCGGCTGATTCGCGCGATCGCGGCGTCGAACTCGGCGTCGGTGACGTCGCTGACGCGTACAGGCTCACCAAGTCCCCTCAGCAGCACGTAGTTCATCATTCCGCCGACATTCTTCTTGTCCATCTGGCAGGCATCGCGCAGGTCTTCGGCGGGCAGATCCTTAGGCAGATGCATGGGTAGGCCGAGTTGCTCCAGCAAGTGGCGGATTCGCCCGGCCGTGCCGGCGTCGAGCCGCCCGCGCCGCTCGGCGATCTCGTTCTCGGCCACCATGCCCAGGGCGACACACTCGCCATGGCGCAGCTCGTACTCGCACAGCAGTTCAATGGCGTGGCCTATCGTATGGCCGTGGTTGAGGATAGCGCGCACATTCCGCTCACGCTCGTCCTGGCCGACTACGTCGGCCTTGATCTCGCAGTTGCGCGCGATCAGGTCGGCGATGACATCGGGGGCATGGCTGAGGATCTCTGTGGCGTGGTCCTCGTGCCAAGTCAGGAACGCGGGGGCGCGGATGGCGGCGTGTTTGACGCTCTCGCCCAGCCCGGCGACGAAATCCCGCTGATCGAGGGTCGCCAGAAAATCGGTATCGATGATGACGGCGCTGGGCTGATGGAACGCTCCGACGAGGTTCTTGCCGGCGGGGAGGTTGATGGCGGTCTTGCCGCCGACCGAGGCATCGACCGCCGCCTCGGTGGTCGTTGGCACTTGGATGAAGCGGATGCCGCGCAGCCAGGTGGCGGCGACGAACCCGCCCAGGTCGCCGGCCACACCGCCGCCGAGCGTGATGATGAGGTCGTTGCGTTCGAGCCGGGCGTCGGCCACCCCGTCGAGGAGCTTGGAGTAGACGCCGAGCGACTTGCTCTGCTCGCCCCGTGGGAAGGTCAGGACGGCTGTTGGCAGGCCAATCACGCTGCTGAGGGTGTCAAGGTGGAGGTTGGCGACGTACTCGTCGGCGATGACGAGCGTTTTGCTAACACCCGATAATTTCTGTATTTGCGCCGCGATTCCAGCCCTGGCGCCGCTGCCGATGCTGATTGGGCACTCTCGCTCGCCGACGATCAGTGGCACTGTTCGCATCAAGACCCTCGAAATATCGGGTTTAGCCGCACCGAATCGCCTGTTGTTGCGTAGTGTAGCGTATAGGAGCGATCACGCCAGGTAGTTGGTTGGGGGCTGGTAGTCCGCCAGGACGGTGCGTGATTGGCGAACAGCCGGTGCGCTGATGATCGCTAAGGCTAGTTCTCGTAATCGCTTACGAGCAATGTCGCCCGTTGTCGGCTCCTTGACGGTTTCTAGGATTTCTGGTACGCTTACCGCCATGGCAAAGACACTAACGAAGCGCAGCTCCGTTCCGAAACGGACCAAGACCAGCTCACCGCGCAAGCCGGCCAAGGCTACCGGACGGTCTGGCGCGATTCGGACGTATCATGCTGCCCTGACGTTCCTGAACGGTCGCACGAACTACGAACGGATGCTGCGGCCGGGATACAATCACGCTAATTTCAATCTCTCCAGGATGTTACGGCTTTTGGCCGGGCTTGGCAATCCGCACAAGCACCTGCAGGCCGTTCACGTGGCGGGCACCAAGGGCAAGGGCTCGACCTGTCACATGGCGGCGTCGATGTTGCAGCAGGCGGGCTACAAGGTCGGTCTGTACACGTCTCCGCACCTGATCGACCTGCGGGAGCGCATCGCCATCAACGGCAAACTCATCAGCGAGGCCGAGTTCACGCGTCTGATCGCAAAGGTCGCACAGGCGGTCAAGCGGATCGAGAAGCACGGTCCGACCTACTTCGATATCCTGACCGCCGTTGCCTTCATGTACTTCGTGGATCAGGGCGTGGACATCGCGGTCATTGAGACCGGGTTGGGTGGCCGATTGGATTCGACCAACGTGCTCAAGCCGATGGTCTGCGGCATCACCAGCATCAGTTACGACCACATGGCGCAGCTCGGCTCGACGCTGGAGAAGATCGCGGAGGAAAAGGCCGGCATCTTCAAGCCGGGCGTGCCCGTGGTGAGTTCGCCGCAATTGCCGGCGGTCAAGCGGGTGTTGCGGGCGGCTGCGGCGCGTGTTGGTTGCCCGTTGCGGATCATTGGCGACGACGTTGAGTTCAGCCACCGGTTTGAGTCATCTCGGACCAGCGGGCCACAGAACCGGGTCTGCATGGCAACTCCGACGACGCGATTCGATCACCTGCCGGTGCCGCTTTACGGTGAGCATCAGGCACATAACTGCGGTGTGGCCCTGGGTTTAATCGATTCGCTGCGCGAGGGCGGCGCGGCTATCACGGTGCAGGATGCTATCGACGGTCTGGCGCGGGTCCGCGTCGAGGGGCGGCTGGAGACCATCCGGGAGCTGCCCCTCACAGTCGTGGATTCGGCGCACAACGGCGCCAGTATCGCCGCCCTGATGCGTGCGATCGGCCAGAGCTTCAATTACGACTCAATGGTCGTGATCTTTGGCTGCTCGGCCGACAAGGACATCGATGGCATGCTCAACCAGCTTCGCCTGGGGGCTGACAAGGTGATCTTTACCGGGATCGGCAACCCGCGTTCGGCGGACCCGCTTGAGTTGCATGCCCGCTTCCAGGAAATGACACAAAAGATGGCCCAGGTGACCCCGACGTTGCCTGAGGCCTACCGCATTGCGCGGAACTGCGTGACGCGCGAGGACCTCATCTGCATCACCGGGTCGGTGTACTTGGTCGGTGAGGCCAAAGTGATGGCGGCCCAGGGGCAACTTGAGTAATCTATCTATCGCCGAAACATGAACTTACGCCGGTCCTGATCGGGCCGGTGTTTCCGTGCGCGGCTGCTACGCGACGGGGGCCGGTCGGGGTGTTTCTGCCACGTCGTGGGGCATGATCTGTTCATCACGCGCGATAGCGCGGGTCAGCCAGCGGCCGATCAGCGTGTGCGCGAGGTAGGGCCGCACGCCGTCGCCAGGCCGCTTGTAGGCCACATCGTCAGTGGCGATGCGGTGGCCGGCCGGCAGATCGCGGGCGGCGACCACGCTACGTCCGATCGTGCCTTCGCAGGCGGCGACACGCTTCTCACCGTCGCCCAGCATCACGTCCACGCGGCGGATGGCGTTGACCAGTGCGGCCATGGTGGGCGGATCGGCGCTGGCGGCGTGGTCGGGACCCTCGTCCAGACAATCGAGCGTCAGGTGTTTCTCGATCAGAACCGCTCCCATCGCGACGGCCGCCACGGCTGCCGCTATGCCGATCGTGTGATCCGAGAAGCCGATCGGCACACCGTGATAACGCTGCTTGAGCGACGAGATGACACGCAGATTCACCTCCGCGTCCGGGGGCGGGTAGGCGGACACGCAGTGCAGCAGACAGAGCTTATCGCAGCCGTTGTCTCGCAGCGTCGTGACGGCGCGATCCACGTCCTCGAAGGCGCAGCCGCCGGTGCTCAGGATGACGGGTTTGCGCATGCGTGCCACTGCGGCAAGGAGTGGCGTGTGCGTGATCTCGCCGGAGCCGATCTTGATAACGGGGATGTCGAGTCGTTGAAGCAGTTGCAGGCTCGGCATGTCAAAGGGGGTTGCGACGAGGGCTAGGCCGGCGGCGCGGGCCGCCTCGCACAGTTGTTGCTGCTCTTCCTCGGGCATGCGCAGCGATTCGAGCATTTCAGTCTCGTCGGCGCGGTGCACGCGGCTGCATAGCTCGTCGGGGACGAAGAGCTGCAGCTTGACGCCGTCGACGCCGGTTCGCCGAGCGGTTTCGATCAACTGGCGTCCGCGCTCGACCACGCCGTTGTGGTTCACGCCAAGCTCGGCGATGACCGTGCAACGTCGGGGCGCGTCTGAGTCAGAAAACAGGTTCCGGAGCTTGGCCACGTTGTTCATGCGGTGGCCTCCACGCGACTGTCGTCGGTCAGGTACGCCTGTGCCAGCCGCAGGTCGTCGAACGTGTCGATATCCACACTACGCCGTGGTGGCATGACGTAAGCGAGCGTCTTGCGCGGCACGCGCATGTTGAGGTAGTCGTCCCAGGTGTAGGCATAGATGGCGCCGTTAAGGCGGTAGACGTAATCGTCGCCGACCAGCGGCTCGAACTGGCCGTCCGGGCGTACACGTCCGAGCCAGTTACCCGGCGCGCAGGGCGTGACGGATATGACGGCGCACGGTGCGTGCTCCTCGAAGATGTTCATGGTGGCGCGGATGTCGTCGGCGGTACGCAGCGGCGACGTCGGTTGTAGGATCATGAGTGCGTCGTAGCTGGTGCCGCGCTCGGACAGCCAGCGCAGGTACCAGATCATGGCGTCGCGCGTGGTGGCCTCGTCGGTGGCAAGCGATTCCGGCCGTAGGCGCGGACAAGCCACGCCGTGGCGGCGGGCGACCAAGGCGATCGCCGGGCTGTCGGTGTTGACGAACACGTCGTCGAAGACCCCGCTCTCGAGCGCGGCCTGGCAGGTGTACGCGAGCAACGGGCGGTCGCCGAGGTTTATGAGATTCTTGTTTGGGACGCGCTTCGACCCTTCGCGGGCCGGTATGAACGCAGCGATTCTCATGCAATGGTCTCCGCGGCAACCAGATGTTTGCTCATGAGGTCTTCGGCGTCGGCGCATTCGGCGAGACTGTGGCAGATGCGTTGGGCGGCATGGCCGTCGCCGAATGGCGATCGAACGTTCGCGAACGGGCCATGCTCTATCTGCCGCTGGATCGCCAGTGACAACGAGGCGACGGTTGGTTCCATTTCATCGACGATGTTGGCGGCGCGGGCCCGGCCGCTCTGGCGAATGCCGACGATTACGGACGGGGTCCCGAAGACGGGCGTCTCGATCACGCCGCTGGAACTGTTGCCGACGTAGCAGGCACAGTGTCGCAGGGCGGCGGTGTATTGTTCGGCGCTGAGGGCGGCGCTGAGGGAGACATCGGGCCGGCCGGCGGCCCAGCGGCGGATCAGGGCGTCGTGCTCGTCGCCGCCACTGTCCGCGTTGGACAGCACGCAGAGCTTGTGCGCGCCGCCGATGGACGACAGGGCTTCGAGGAGGATGCGGAGGTGCTGCTGTGATTGCACCGGGTGCAACGTGACCGGCAGAAAGCTGACCAGGACAAAGGGCATGCCGGGCGGCGCAAGGCTGTTTGCTTCGAGCAGGGACCGCTCGGCCGGCGTGGCCAGCAGGTTGTCCAGCGACGGCAGCCCGACCACACGCACGCGCCATGGCTCCTCGCCGAGTGCTCGAACGCGGTCGGCGGCCACGTCGTTGGCGACGAAATGCAGTTGCGCGAGCTTGGTCATGGCGTTGCGCAAGTTGCCGTCCTGATTCGTCGCCACGTCTGTCTCGCCGCCGGCGACGTGCGCCAGCGGGATGCCGAGCATGGTGGCGGCGACGGCGGCACCGAAGGATTCATAGCGGTCGCCCGTGACGACCACCCACGCCGGTCGCTGCTCGCACAGGGC
>JAFGRR010000196.1 GCA_016935035.1 Phycisphaerae bacterium
AATGAGTGATAGCTCGCCCGCACCTCGTCGGCGGCTTTCACTACGTCGTAGACCAAAACGTCGAACGCAATGCCCGCTGCGGTCAACCGGTCGATGTCCGCCGCTGTTACGACCAGGTCTAGCGAACGCCCAAGATCAACGGTTCCCGCGACATCCCAGTCGGAGAGCGTGTGCTGCAAGACGCCGCGCGTGATTGCATCGCCCGCCTCCACGCGAATCAGGCTCTTCACCTCATCCGCCGACTCGCCAATCGCCGGCTCCGTGAGAACACCACCGGCTCCCGCGCTCATCACCAGAGAGAATACGCCACCCAAAACAATCGTCAGCCGTACAATCATCATTTCACCCCATTTGTCGTAGGTGTTTGACCGCAGAAACCGCCTACTGCCCCGCAATAATCGCCACAAACGCGTCAATATCAAACACGTCCGCCGTCCCGTCCTGGTCGCAGTCCGCCTGCATCACGTCGCAGCCCGGGTACGCCACGGCGTAAGTCGCCGGCTCAGTGATCGCCAGGACAAATGCGTCAATGTCGAACACATCCGCGCTGCCGTCGCAGTCGCAATCGCCCAGCGGCCACCCGTCGAGCACTCGCACACGCTGCAATTCGCCGTATCCGCTCGACCCCTGGATCGAGTCCCAGCCGCGCACCTGGTAGTAATAATCACCCGGCGACCTGCCAGTGACATCGTAGGAGGTCCCTGACGTAACGACCGCCAGCGTCGAGATGCTGCCCCACGACGCCACCGGGTAGATGTCGTCAACGTAGAACTGCGACCCGCTCGTGCTAAGGCTGGCCGTGTTGCGAAATCGCACCTGAATCCACTGCCCGGCGTAGGCCGACAGGTCGTACGTCCGCTGCACCCAGCCGCCGCTCGAACCCGTAAACTGCTCGAGTATGTCGAATGTGCGCCCGTTGGCCGTCACCTCGACAAAGGCCGCATCGTTGCCGCGTGTGATGTCGTACCACGCCCAGAAAGTCAGTTCATCGCCACCCGCCAACTGCAACGGCGCGGATGTCATGCCCGAGATTCCCGGCCCCAACAGCGAACTACCGATGCTGTGCGTGCCAGAATGCCCCAGGTCTGACCCCACCGACATATCGAGAAGAGTCCACGCGCCACCGCCGGCTTCGGCATCGTCCGTAATGACCGACAAGCCTGCATATTCCCGGATGAAGCACATGCTGCTGCTCGCCCCGGGATTCTGCGGCTGCCACGAGATCGTGAAGTTGCCGTCAAGGTCGGTCGGGGGCACCGTCAGCACCGGCGGCGACACCCACGGCATCAACTGGCTCTGCACGTTGGCGGCCTGGTTCAGCGCGTACAACGCCCCTTCCCAGTTTGCGTTCAGCACGCGCTGCAATTGATACTGCGACGGCTGAAATTCCGAGCAAAGCTCGATTGTGTATGGCAGCACGTTCCTGCCACTCTCGTAGTAGCGATACCCATAGAACCAGTCGTTGAAACCGCCGGTCGTGGCGTAAAGATCATGTGACTGCTGCGGATTGTACGTCCCGTCGCCGCCGTGCTGCGAGATTGCGTTGGCTATACCGGTGCCGATAGCGGACATCAACACATCGTCTGGCGTCGCGGATGTGCTATAGCCCCACGGCCACAACACCAGGCGGCTGAAAGTGTGGTATGAGATTGCGATGGAAACGTCCAAGGGCTCCATGAAATCGCGTATGGCCTGCGTCTCGAGTTCCGAAAAAGGTGCCGCACCGCAATAGGTGTCGAACCCCGGGTTGTGGCTCGTGGCCATTTGCGTGACAGAGCCCCACTCGCCGGTGACAAAGCCATCGTATGAACCGCCGTAGTTGCGGTTGATGTCAACGCCGAACTCGCCGTATAGCTGCGGACTGCGGTTCTTGCGCCAGTCGTGTCCCTGGTCGTGGCTATACACATAGCCATCGGGATTCACGCAGGGGAGCACCCAGATGCGCTGGCCGTTTACCAGGGCTGTGATCTCGGGATCGCTGCCGTAACCGTTTACCAGACGCGTCGCCACGTCGAGCGCTGCTTCGAGGCTGGGCCACTCGCGTGCGTGATGCAACCCCATGAAGACGACGCCCGGCTCGCTCTCGTCCACGCCCGGATTGTCCGAAATCTCCAGGCACCAGATGTCGCGCCCCTCGTAGGTCTGCCCGATGGAGGTGAGCTGTGTGATCGTCGGCTGGCTCGCGGCCAGGCCGGCGATGAGCGTTTCGTATTGCGCGAGCGTGTGGTAGCTCGCCCGCACACCATCAGCGGCCCGCACCATGTCATCGACCAGGACGTCGAATGAAATCCCCGATGCGATCAGTCGTTCAACATCCGACGCGGTCACCACGAGATCGAGCGAACGGCCGCTATCACCGACCGCCGCCACATCCCAATCCGACACTGCTTGTCGCACTATGCCACGTGACAAGTCATCGTCAGCCTGCACGCGGATCAGGCTTCTGACCTCGTCAGCGGTCGCGGCGGCATGTTCCCACACTGGTTCACCGACCGTTGCTGCTGCCGTAAGAGTTGCACACAACACCAGCAATCCAGCTATTTGTCGCATCACTGTGACTGCCCCGGAGCCCCCGATTTCGCACCATGCGGTCCCCTCACAATAAGGAGACTCCCGACGACGCCGAATGCACGAACCTCGCGGTGCATGTCGCGTGTTCCATAGCCGCCGGGAAACGCACAACCCACCTACGATCGGCTTTCGCCGTCCCTATCATAGTACGGCGTAGGGACGGATGACACTCAAAATCCCTGTCACGCGGCGTATTCAAGCACACGGGGCCCCGTTGGCGGCTTGTGCTCAGCCTCAGGCTCTTTATGAATGCAGAATTAAAAGTGCAGAATGCAGAGACCCGCGAGCACGCCGGCGCATGTCCGGCCGAGGTTTCTGCATTCTGCATTCAGACGAATATGCCCCGCGCTTCCGCGTCGGGCGCTGTTTGGGGGCAGCCGCGCGGTTGCGATGGTCGAGGCTCACGGGGTCGGCGTGGCGGTCGTGTCCATCACCTGGGCACCCTCGGGGACCTCAAACGTGAACTGCTTCGGGTCCATCTCCGGGTTGATCTTCACGTCCTTCGTGATCGATGATGCGATTAGTTTTCCCTCGCCGTCGAAGGACTCCGACTTGAGCACGATCCCGTTGGCCTTCTGGTAGCAGACGACCTGTCGGCCGACGGGCGGCGCCCCTTCCATCGGCTTCATCTTTAACTCGAAGACAAAGCAATCCTCGCCGTCGATCTTCTGGTCATCGAGCAGCTTGATGTCGAAGTAGGCCTTGAAGTTTGCGAAGTAGCCGCTGGGGCTCTGCGACTTGACAGTATTGGTCTTGCTCTTCATGACCGTCTTCTGGTCACCCTCGACGGTCAGCACGTACATGAACTTGCCGTCATCGACGGTGGTCATGGTCGAGGGCGTGGTCGTGGTCTCCCCGGCCATGGTTTTGGTGGTTTCACCCTTGGTCTCGGCCTTCATGAGCACGTTGTCGCCCTTGCGCATCCACTGTGACGTTGTGACCATTTTGCTTTTCTGCGAGAACGCGGGACCGAACGACGCATCGGTCGTCGATTCCGAGGTGCATGTGTAGGTCTTGACCTTGGCGAAGTTCTTGTCGAGTTCCTGAATCGCTTTCTCCGCCTTCTCATCGGCCATCACTGTCGCACTCGTACCGAGCAACACGATCGCTGCCATCACCAGGACGCACTTATACATGACGTTTCTCCCGTTCTATGTCCAATGTTGGATTTCCAGGCCCGACGCCATGAATAGTACGCAGGGCCCCCCCAATGTCGCAAGCCGGAAGCAAGAATCAAAGCCCGCTCGATGCCGCCCAGGCTCTATTGGTGCAGCTGCCTGCTACCGCTCGGACTCTGACACGGCTCCGCCGCCCGCCGCCGCGCGGAGCAGGCGGCGCTCGCGGTGGATCAGGACCAGGTTGCGGATGTAGATCATGACGCCGAGCAGTTGGCCCAGGAAGAACACCGGATCTTGCTTGAGGAAGGCATAGAGCCCCAGCATCAGCCCGCCGACCAGGCTCAGGTACCAGAACGCGACTGGCACCGTGCTGCGGCCCTGGCGCTCCGAAACGTACCACTGTACGACGAAGCGCATCATGAACACAAACTGTGCCGCGAACCCGAACAGGGCCAGCGGGTTAAGCAGGATCTCGCTCAGCTTCTCGATGATCGGTGTATCCCCTGTCGCGGCGCCGCCACGCGCGGGCGACAGCTACTTGTTGCAGTAGTCGATGATCCGGGCGATCTCGCTGCGCAGATCGCGCCGATGCACGATGCGGTCCACGAAGCCGTGCTCCAGCATAAACTCGGCCCGCTGAAAACCCTCCGGCAACGTGGCCTTGATCGTGTTGGCGATCACACGCGGACCGGCGAAGCCGATCAGCGCCCCCGGCTCGGCGATCGTCACGTCCCCGAGGAACGCGAAGCTCGCCGCCACGCCGGCCGTCGTCGGATCGGTCATCACCACGATGTAGAGTCCACCGGCCTCGTCCAGCTTGGCGATCGCGGCCGAGGTCTTGGCCATCTGCACCAGCGAGACCAGGCCCTCCATCATGCGCGCCCCACCGCTGCACGTGACCATCAGCAGCGGCAGGTTCTCATTGAGGGCCCGCTCGGCGGCCGATGACACTTTCTCGCCAACGACCGACCCCATCGACCCCATGATGAACGTGGGGTTCATGACGCCCATGATCACCGGGCGTCCCTTGATGAAGCCCTTGCCAACGATGATGGCCTCTTTCTCGTTGCTGGACTCCTTGGTCGCCTTCAGCCGCGCCTGGTACGTCATGCGGTCCTCGAATTCGAGCGGATCGCTCGACTCGAGATCGGCCAGGAATTCCTCGAACGTGTCCGGGTCGCTCAGTTGCGTGATGCGCGTGCGCGCGTCAATGCGGTTGTGATATCCGCACTCCGGACACACGTGCAGCTCTTCCTCGAGGATACGCCGATAGACCATCGCCCCGCACTGCGGGCAGCGAATCCACAATCCCTCCGGAACTTCGACGTTCCGGCGCGTCTGCGACACGGCATCCGCCATGACAACTCCTATGCGTTCGCGTCGCGCCGCCCGTTGGCGGCGACGACCGCTTCAGCGTTGAACTCGATGGCAATCGGCCCGTTGGCCTGCCGGCCTTCCCACACACCCGCCGGCGGCAGCTCGCCCAGCGCGCAACGCGCCAGCGCGAACGAGAACGGACGCATCACGACTCCCACCGTTTCCTTGGCGTCTTTCTTCAATCGCTTACACAAACCCGCGCGCACGCGCTCGGCGGCCTCGCTCAACTCCTCGCCGCCGGGCGGGCTGACATTCAGCGGCGACTCCAGCAATTGCCGGTGCGCCTTGGCATAGCGGCGTTTGAACTCCGCCTCGGTCAGCCCGGACCAGAGTCCGATGTCAACCTCGTGCAGTTCTGTCGCGGATTTCGTCGGAATATCCAGAGCCGCGGCCAATATCTTGGCCGTCATCGTCGCGAGATCGTCGGGCGAGTGGTAAATCCGCGTCAGGCCCAATGGTCGCAGACTGTCCAGCCACCCCAGTGCCTCCTGCTGACCGGCTTCCGAAAGCGTCAGCGCCGCGCGGCCCAACAGCCGCCCATCACGCCGCCACTCCGTCGTGCCACAGGGTATCAGGATGACCTTCATACGCGCTGCTCCAATGCACGCCGCTGGGCGGCATCGGCGGCGACCCGCCTCAGCTCTTTCAGCGCCGCGCCGGGCTGGGTCGCGCCGAAAACCGCCGACCCGGCCACCAGATTATTAGCTCCCGCGCCGGCAACCAGGGGCGCCGTCGTGGTGTCTATGCCGCCGTCGACCTGAAGCGTCTGCTCCGCGTTCATCCATCCGGCCAGCGTCCGGATCTTGTCCAGGCACTCCGGCATGAACTTCTGTCCGCCAAAACCGGGCCATACCGTCATCACCAGGACGAGGTCGACCATCGGCACAATCTGTCGCGCGGCGTCCGCTGGCGTACCGGGATTCAGCGAAACGCCAACCCCGACACCCAACCCGCGCAACTGCTCTACCATCGCCGGCGCGTCATCCACCGCCTCTATGTGAAACGTGACGGTATCGGCACCGGCTTTCACAAACGGCTCGGCGTACTTACCGGGGTCCGTCAGCATCAGATGCACATCAAGGTGCAACGACGTCACCTTGCGAATACTGGCCACAACCGGCACACCAATCGACAGGTTCGGCACGAAGTGGCCGTCCATGATGTCCAGGTGCAACCAATCGGCACCGGCCTGCTCGACCAGCGCAACCTGCTCGCCCAACCGACTGAAGTCAGCGGCCAGCACTGATGGCGTAATCCGTATGGCGGCGTTCGTCGCCATTCAACTCCTTACAGCGCCCGGCCTGCGTGCCGGGCGTTTCCACGACAGCCGTCAGGCACAAAGGCCTGACGCGACAGAATTCCTATACGTCGTCGATGATCTCGATCGGGTCGAATTTCTTACCCTCGAGGAACTTCAGCGATGCACCGCCGCCGGTGCTTATGTGCGTCATGCGTTTGGCGAGTCCGGCCTGTTCAACCGCGGCCGCGCTGTCGCCACCACCGATCACGGTCACGGCGCCGTTGTCCGACGCCTGGGCAATCTTTTCGGCCAGCGCGTATGTACCGCGATGGAAGGGCTCGTGCTCAAACGCGCCGACCGGTCCGTTCCAGACGATCGTCTTAGCCTGGATGATGAGGTCGGAGTACTGAGCGAGCGTTTTGGGCCCGACGTCGAGGCCCATGAGGTCGTCCGGCAGGTCGCCTTCGATGGTCTGCGTCGCGACGCCGCTGGCCAGTTCGGTTGCCGCCACCGAGTCCACCGGCAGATGGAGCTTTGCCCCGCCCTCGGCGATCAGCTCGCGTGCCAGGTCGAGCTTGTCCGGCTCGCAGAGGCTCTTACCGATCTTCTTACCTTGGGCCGCCCAGAAAGTGAAGGTCATCGCACCGCCGATGAGCACGTGATCGACCTTCGTCAGTAAGTTCTTGATGACGTTGATCTTATCGCTGACTTTGGCTCCACCGAGCACCGCCAAGAACGGCCGCTTGGGTGACTCGAGCGCCTTGCCCAGGTATTCGAGCTCCTTGTCGACGAGGAAACCGACCGCGCGGTTGCCGGCGCCAAGCAGCACCGGGACATCATACATGCTGACGTGCTTGCGGTGGCAGGTGCCGAAGGCGTCGTTCACGTACACGTCGCCGAGCGCGGCCAAACCTTCGCCAAAGGCGACACGTACGGCGTCCTGCTCCGGCGTTAGCTTGCCGTCGGGGTTCTTCTTGGCCTTGTCAATCACGGTCTCGGCCGGGTCGAACCGCAGGTTTTCGAGCAGCAGGACGTCGCCGTCCGTCATATCCGAGACCGCTTTCTCAACATCTGGGCCCATGATTTGGCCGACGAAATGCACCGGTTGATCAAGCAACTGCGCCATGCGCTTGGCCACTGGGGCCAGGGAGAGCTTGGCATCCACCGCCGGGTCGCCCTTGGGTCGTCCGAGGTGACTCATCACGATGGCCTTCCCGCCCATCTCAACCACGTATTCGAGAGTGGGCAGAAACATGCGAATGCGGCGGTCGTCGGAGACGGCCTGGTTGTCGTCGAGCGGGACATTCAGGTCGGCCCGGATGAGCACACGCCGCCCTGCTACATCGAGGTCACGAACGCTTTTCTTGGCCACGTCAGGAATCCTCGCTGGCTGCTGCAAGCAAAAGCCCATCCGGAGGGATGGGCCCATGCTTGATAGGTTGTATGTTACGCGATTCGAGCGACTTAGAGCAATCCGTCCTTCTTGGCCATGTGCTTCGCCAAGTCGATTACGCGGTTCGAATAGCCCCACTCGTTATCATACCACGACACGAGCTTGAAGAACTTGGAGTTCAGCTCGATGCAGGCCAACGAGTCGTAAATACTTGACAGCGGGCAGGTTATGAAGTCCGAACTTACGACCTGCTCGTCGCAATAGCCCAGGTAGCCCTTCATCGGGCCCTCGGCCGCCGCCTTCATCACCGCGTGGATCTCGGCCAGCGAGGTCGCCTTGGCCGTACGGCAGGTCAGATCGACGCACGAGACGTTGATAGTCGGGACGCGGAAGGCCATGCCGGTCAGCTTACCCTTCAGTTCTGGGATAGCCAGGGCGACGGCTTTGGCGGCACCGGTGCTGGCCGGAATGATGTTGTTCGCGGCCGCGCGGCCGCCGCGCCAGTCCTTCTTGGAAGGGCCATCGACGGTCGGCTGAGTGGCGGTCATGGCGTGAATCGTGGTCATCAGGCCTTCTTCGAGGCCGAAGTTGTCGTTGACAACCTTGGCGATCGGCGCCAGGCAATTGGTCGTGCAGCTCGCGTTGGACACCACCTTGTCCGTCTTCGGGTTGAAGACGTTCTCATTGACGCCCATCACAAGCGTCGGCATCTCGCCCTTACCGGGGGCGGAGATGATGACGCGTTTGGCGCCAGCGGTGATGTGCTTTCCGGCCGATTCCGTGTCCTTGAAGATGCCGGTGGATTCGACCACGTAATCCGCCTTCTGAGCGGTCCATGGCAAATTCGTCGGGTCTTTTTCGGAATAGCACGGGACCTTCTTGCCGTTGACGATAATCGCGTTTTCGGTGGCGCTGATCTCGCCGTTGAAACGGCCGTGGGTAGTGTCGTACTTCAACATGTACGCCAGCGAGTCCGCTGGGACCAAGTCATTGATGCCGACGAACTCAATTTGCGGATCATTGATGGTGGCCCGGAAAACCAGCCGGCCGATACGCCCAAAGCCATTGATACCAATACGAAGCGCCATGATGCGGCTCCTTCAGCTAACACACAGAGAGATTCAACTTTCGCACCCGTCGGCCGCGCTGCCGACCCGCGAAGCGTCTAGCTTCGGGCACCCTGGCTAGGCTGTCAAGATGCCCGGCCACGACGCCCGGTGCGGCGAGCGTGGCCGGGCACCTGTCGCGCAATAGGTGCGTGTATGGACGATTTCTACCGCTCGTCAGGGCGGAGCGGATTCCCTTCCCAGTTGCGCTTAACCTCTTCCTCGATCGTCATCTCGGCAAAATCCGAGACGTTTCCGAGCACGTCGATCTGCCGAGCGAACAACTGGAGCTCCTTCAGCGGCTTCAGCGATCGCCGAACCGGGAGACCATATGTAAACGGTTCGCCCGGCGGCGCAAAACGCAGCTTCACGCCGGCCCAGCCATCCTCCTCGTAATACCTGACCATGATGCGATGCGCACCGCTGTCGAGGAAGATGCGTCCGGAGCGTGGCAGCATGCCATGATGCCCCCAGTTATTGACGACCAGTTCGTCATCGATGAAGACGCGCCCGCCATCGTCACACTCCAGTTCGAACGTGTACTGCCCCGGCCTGTCCACCATGAGATACCCCTCGAACACCAAGGAGAAGTCGTCGGCGGGCAGGCGTGGATCGGGCGCCCCACCTTCGAAGAGCTTGTTGATCGTCAGCCAACCATCCAGGAAGACCTGTTTCTCGAATGGCTGCCCGACATACGCCCGTACCAGCCAACCATCGATCAGCTTCGAGTCGCGGACCCCGTGGTGCATGAAGCCGTCCGCTTTCACGGTGCATCCGCTGAGGGGCATCATCGGTATGCCGTCGAGTCCCTCCCACAGTTCGACCTGTGCTTCGGGCTCACAGTGGAACAGAAGGGAGTCGATCTCCTGCTTGCCGACCGCAATCCCCTCCTGAGTGATCTTCTGGCGATAGCGTTTCGCGGCCTTGGGCGGCTCGGCTGTTCGGTCGATGACAAGCGCGATCGGCTGGCTCTCGCCACCGTCAGTCTTGGCCCGCAACTCATAGGTCCCGTCGGCGTTAAGCCCGAAGAGCGTGACCGGGCCGGTGCCAATCCGCTGGCCACGCACGCGATCGCCCTGCATCACCCGAACAAGCGTCTCAGCGCCGATGCCCATCACTTCAACCACCGGCAGGGCCGCGTTCGTCCGCTCGGGACCACGCAACATCACACGTTCCGGCGCGTCGGCGGGCTTGACCAGACGCGTGCCGTATATGGTATGCAGCGGCGTAAGCGCGGCGCGGGTCTTGTCGTTGAATTCCAGGATGAAGTTGAACCCGATTGAACGGCCGGCGGTAAGCGTCAGGCCGTCGACGACGTCCTCCGGATCGCGCTGACCGCCGTAGTTGATCTCCTTGCTGACACCCTGGCCGATTTTGGCGGGCAGTGTGACGTCGAGCGTGTAGCTTCCGTCGACCGTCGTCTCTTTCGTTGTCGCCCCGGGGACATCACCACTCAGCCCCAAGCCATCGAACTGCACCTTACCGTTGGTGATCTTCAGCAGGTACGTGTCGCCGCCTTCCCAAAAGCCATTCGCGGCACTGCCGTCGATCTTGACCAAGGCCGTGAACGGTCGCGGCGCGACAAACCGCAGAAAGAGCTGATCCTCATTCCACGCGGCCTTGACCTGGCAATCACCACCCTGATCCGTGCGTGCGAAGACGGAGTCAATCAGGAGTTGCGTATCTTCAATCGTGTTGCCGTAGTGCAACATCGGCTGCATCGCCACGACCGGGTAGACATCCTCGCCATCCGGCACGCCATCGCCATCGGTGTCCGCCTTGCGCGGATCACTACCGCGATATCGGTCGGCGGCGAATTCGTGCAGGTCGTCCAATCCGTCGCTGTCCGTGTCGGCCGTGGTCGGATCGCTGCCGAAACGCTTTTCATCCATGGGCAGACGCGGATCGTCGTCAGGCATGCCATCGCCGTCGGCGTCGGTCACTTCGAGAATCTCGTTCGTGACACCCTTGATGCCGAGCCAATCGTGGAACTCGCGGAAGGTCAGCGCGATCCAGTCCCAGTGCTCGCCGCCCTGGTAGTTCCACTGGAAGAAGGGGTCAGTGCGGTCACAATAGGGATGGGCGTGGAGCATCTCGAGGTTTGACGCGGGCACGGCCACCAGGTCGACGGCGTGCTGAAACTCGTGCGCGAAAATCCAGCCCCAGCCATACCCCACGTTCGGCTTGTCCTCGGGATACCAGGTCAGATTGCCCTGCACTCCGCCGCCGCCGAAACACGCGCACGTGCCGTCGAACACGTTGAATCCGCCCCAATTGCCCATCATGCCCACGCCGGTGGTGATCAGCCCGTCGTATTGCCCGGGCTTGACGCCGCGCTGGGCCAGGTCGGCTTCCATGTGTTCGTAGGTCGGTCCGGCGTTCTCGGGGGCCGGCGTGTCGATCAGCATCCACACCAGCTCGACGTTGAAGCGGGCCAGGCTGTTTCGGAAATAGAAGGCCCGGCCCAGTTCGAAGCCGTTCTTGACCAGTTCGACCTGCGCGTCGTCCATATAGTCGGCCGACCCCGGGTCGCCGCGGTAGATCACGGCCAGGGTCTTGAAGTTGTTGACCTTCATCGTCTGGGCGTTGGCCGCGACCGCAGCCAGCAGCAGCATCGTCACAACTGAGAAACGCATTGCATCCTCCTTGGAAGGCATAAAGACGATTGCGTCTATTTTCGCGGGATTAGCACATATGTGCAACCGCATACCGCCGGCGGCGGCCTTGGTTGCGGTCCTCTTTGGTGGACACACCGGCGCCGTTACAATGCCGGCGCGACATTCGACACGAGATAGGGAGCCAAAACGGATGAAACACACGCTGGCGTTCATGACGGCCGCGGCCCTGCTACTATCTATCGGCGGCTGCCCCACGACATCATCAAGCGACCAGACCACGGACGAGGCCCCCATTACCGCCACGATTGTGCTCAGCGCGACCCAGGGGGCGGCTCCGTTCGAGATCATGATGTACGGCGACTCGTCGTCATCGACCGCCGGCGACATCGCAACATACGCCTGGGACATCGGCGGCGTGCGGATCTCCACCAACTCGACCGTCCGGCACACGTTTGAGGACCCGGGCCGATATACCATCAGCCTGACGGTCACCGACACCGCCGGCAACCAGGCGACCGCCGCAGCCACGGTGCGTGCCCAGGGCGATGGCGCTGTCGAGGCCGTGATCGCTGTCGACCGCGACGGGGGTACCGCGCCGCTGGCCGTCCAGTTCGACGGCACAGTCAGCACGGCCGAGAACGACACCATCACCGATTATTATTGGGACTTCAACGACGGGACGACATCGGCCAACTCGCACCCGCTCCATATCTTCGAGTCCGAAGGAACCTACCTCGTGACTCTGACCGCCACCTCGGGTGGCGGCTCCGAGGACTCGGCTTCGATCGAGATCACGGTCGGCTCTTCCGGCGGCAACTCGCTGCAATTCGCCGGCAGCCAGTACATCACGCTCCCGGTCTCCAACTCCGACCCCCTCAGCGCCTGCACGTTTGAGGCGTGGATCAGGGCCGAGGACGGCTCCGGCATAGTCGCATCCATCGGCGCCCAGGCCATGGTCATCAGCACCGACATCGACGACGACGAGATCAGCGTCATCACCGGCTCCGGCACCGTAACGGCCATCGCCACCGGTCTGGGGCGGGTCTGGCGACACGTGGCCGTCACGTACGAGAGCGGCGTCACCACTTCGATCTACCTCGACGGTCTGCTGCTCAGCACGAAAACGCTGACGGGTGATCTGGATGTCAGCTCACTGACGGTCGGACAGGGCTTCGATGGCAAGATTGCCCGCATCGCCTTCTGGGCCAGCGCGCGGACCGCCACGCAGGTGGCCGCAGACGCCAACGGCGCGGCTCCCAGCGGCGGCACGCTGCTGGGATACTGGCCGCTCGATGAAGGCAGTGGACAATACCTGGGGAACGACGCCGGCGGAACATCCGGCCGCCTGGGCCTCTCGTCATCCGTCGAGGCCGCCGACCCGGCTTGGAGCAGCGACGGCCCGTAAGTCAGCGGAGACCCTGCGGCGTCAGGTCTGCGTGCCTGGCGTTTGTTTCGCGCACAACCGCTTCCTCACGGGCGCGGCTCTGATCGGGTAGCGGACGGCCGACGAGACGTCGGCCGCTACACAAGACGTCAGGTTCGGAGATCTGACGCTATGCGTCTTCGTCGCTGGCATGACGAATGTCGCGCGACATCGAGTGTAGGTGATCGAGTGCACGCGGCGCGATGCGGACCTGCACGATCGCCCGGCCGTCGGCGTACTCGCGACCCATGACTTCCGAATAGCGTTCGAGGAAGTCGAGCGCCCGGCCGTCCGACGCCGGCACCGACAGCGTCATCTCGCGCTGTTCGCCGCGCACATCCGTCAACACGAAGCTCGTCAGCTCATCCAAGCCCTGGCCGGTCCTGGCCGAAATCAGCACACTGTCCGGCCACTGCTGACGCAGAACCGTAATCAGGGCGGCGTCCTCGGCGATGTCGGCCTTGTTGAGCACCAGCAGCAGCTTGTGGTCCGCCAGACCCAACGCATCCAGTACCGTCTCCACGTCGGCGATCTGTCGCTCGGCCTCCGGATTGGCAGCGTCAACGACGTGCATCAGTAGGTCGGCGTGAATCGCCTCTTCGAGCGTCGCACGAAACGATGCCACCAGGTGGTGCGGCAGATTGCGAATGAAGCCGACCGTATCCGACAGCAGCACGTGCCGCCCACCGCCGAGTGACCATTTGCGCGTCAGCGTGTCGAGTGTGGCGAACAGCCGATCCTCGGTCGGCGTGTCGGCCGCGGTCAGAGCATTCATCAGCGAGCTCTTGCCCGCATTAGTGTAGCCGACCAGTGATACCGTGAAGTGGTTGCGCCGCGCCTGGACCTCGCGCTGACGCCGGCGGTCGATTTCCGCGATCTGGCCTTTGAGGAAAGCCACGCGCTTGCCGACGATGCGGCGGTCGATCTCGATCTGTCGCTCGCCCGGACCGCGTGTCCCCACGCCACCGACGGCGCCGACTCCGGTTGCGCCGCCCGCGCCGGCGATGCGTTCAAGGTGTGTCCACATGCCGCGCAGCCGCGGCGCCGTGTATTCGAGTTGCGCCAGTTCAACCTGGAGCCGCGCCTCGTGCGTGCGCGCCCGGCTCGCGAAAATGTCCAGGATGATCTCGCTGCGGTCGAGCACCTTGCGTTCAACCGCTTTCTCTATTTCGCGCAGTTGCGATGGCGAAAGGTCGTTGTCGAAGACAACCACGTCGGCCTCGTACGCCTCGGCCTTCTGGCGGATCTCGTCCAGCTTGCCGCGACCGACGCAGGTGGCGGCGGCGAAGGAGCGGCGGTGCTGCACGACGCGCGCGGCAACTTCGCAGCCGGCCGAACGCACCAGCTCGGCCAGTTCCGCCAGCGGATCATCGCGAATCTGCTCGCCATTCTTCAGCACGCCGACCAGAATCGCCTTCTCTGGGCGTTTGTCGGTTTTCTCGCGTGATTCGTATTCCACTCTGCCTTGCAGCTCCGTTCGCTAGTGACGCGCCGCCGATATCGCGTGCGATCATCCGGTAACAGCGCGACCACGCGCCGCAAACGTCCATCATAGCAGGTCCCGCGTCTGACCGTCGAGCGGAATCGCCGTAACCAAGACGCGCTTCGAACGATCTGTCTCCAATCAGAACCCGGACGCCGATCCAGTGTCCATCCCGTCCGAAACCCATGCCGCTCTCATGAAGATCGCATGCCGCCCACGTGGTTTCTTGTACAACGCCACCCAGACACGGGTTCAACCGCGCGAAACAGGACGTATAATGCGTCCCACAATGGCCCGCTGTGCCATGTCGGCCGTTTTTGTGGCAACCGCTATGTGGGCTTGCGTCGTAAGAGGGCATACAAGTGATAGAAGAAATGACAGTTGGGCCGTGCGCCGAGGAGGCTGACCTCACCCGTTTTGGCGAGATCGCCAGCGAGGCGTTTGCCGTGCCAGTCGAGGATAACCAGCCTTATTTTGAATCGGTGGGTGTTGAAAACGTGCGCCTGGTGCGCCGCGGAAAGCACGTGGTCGGCGGGTTGGCGGGCATTCCAAAGGGCCAGTGGTTCGGCGGACGCGCGGTCCCGATGAACGGCGTTGCCGCCGTCGCCGTCGCACCGTATGAGAGAGCGCGCGGCGCGGCCACCACCCTGCTGCGTGAGTTCCTCAAGGAACTGCGCGAACGCGGTACGCCGATCTCATCGCTCTATCCAGCAACACGGCGTCTCTATCGACGCGTCGGTTACGAGATGGCCGGCGACGAAACCGAGGTCACGCTGCCGCTCAAGTCGATTGATCTGCGCGACCGCGAACTCGAACTGCGTCCCATGACCGACAGCGACGACGATGCCGTGCGCGCCGTGTACGCAAATTGGGCCGCGCGGAACCCCGGCAACCTCGACCGCGTAGCGTTTAACTGGCGCCGCGTGCGTCAGTTCCGCAAGCAGCCGACGCACGGCTACGTGGTGTGCCGCGATGGAGCGCTCGAAGGCTACGCCTACGTGCGTTCGATCACACGTGAAGGCGAGCCGGCGCTGCTCTACACTCACGATGTCGTGGCTGCGACACCGGCGGCGGCGCGGCGACTGCTGACATTCCTCGCCGACTTTCGCACCGTGCGCAAAGAGGTGAAGTGGCGAACTAACTCGACGGATACGCTGCTGATGACCCTGACCGAGGGCGACTACACGCTGCAGCACGTGGGAAGTTGGATGTTGCGCATCGTCGACGTAGCCAAGGCGCTCGAAGCACGCGGCTATCCTCCCGGCATGCAGGCGGAGGTGCACTTCAACGTGCATGACGACCTGTTGCCAGCAAACAACGGCAAGTTTGTGCTCGAAGTCGGCGACGCCGTCGGCCACGTGAAGTCCGGCGGTCGCGGCACGTTTGAACTCGACATTCGAGGATTGGCGACGCTGTATAGCGGCTACATGACGCCCGACACGATCGCAGCGATTAAGCTCGGTACCGCGCCAGAGGCCGAACTGGCCCAGGCCGGGGCGGTCTTCGCCGGCCCGCGACCGTGGATGCGCGACGCATTCTAGGAACTGATCAGAGCCCGAGCAGTGGCGAGCGAACATATTCACAGCGACGGCTCTGTCGCGCCGGCAGAAACCAAGTATGGCGGGTAGCTAATGGCGAATGGCGGGCTTGAAGAAACCGGGCCGATTAGCTTCTGCGACGATGTAAGCTCGATTACCGCCGACCAGCTTCGCGGCTTCTTCGTCGGCTGGCCCGCGTGCCCATCGCCCGAGCGGCATCTGGATATTCTGCACGGCAGCGACCGCGCCATTCTCGCCATCGATGAAACTACAGGCCGCGCTGTCGGCTTCATCACCGCCGTCACTGACGGCGTTCTAACGGCGTACATCCCGCTGCTTGAGGTCCTGCCTGAGTATCAGAAACGCGGGATCGGCGGCGAGTTGCTTAGACGGATGCTCGACGAGTTCGCGGATCTGTACATGACCGATCTGGTGTGCGATCCGCCCTTGCAGGCGTTCTACGAGCGGGCCGGCATGCATCGCGGGATGGCAATGGTGCGTCGTGATCGGGCCGGAATGACCGGCGAGCGGCGATGAGTGCACAGATTTCGCACGTGTCGCACGCGAATAACCGGACGTTGATCGTGAATACTCATGGGAGAGCAGTTCCAACGGCATAACCGTGCGCGGCCGGCTCGTCGCTTGGTCGAGAGCACGTCATGTCCTCGATTCGCCTCAAACGGGAGGTTCCCGATGCAGAGAAACGCCCTCGGAACAGTGATCGCGGTACTGTCCACCGTGCTGGGTTGCCAGAATGGCGCCACGACGACCAGTAGCACCACCACTGGCAGCGGCGTGGTCAAGACCGAGTCACGCGCGGTGGCAGCCTTTGATCGAGTCGAGTTGACTATTGCCGCCACGATTACCATCAGTGTTGGCGGCGAGCAGTCCATGGCCATCACTACCGACGACAACATCCTGGAGTTGATCACAACCACTGTTGCCGACGGACATCTGGTGATCGGCTGTGAAAATACGATCAGCCCCAGCGTGCCGATCACGATCGACATCAGCATCCCCAGCCTGGCCGAGGTCAACCTTACCGGCGCTGGTACCATCTCCATCAGCGGCGTTAACAGCGAAACGCTTGAACTGGCCATCCAGGGTGCTGGTGATATCAACGTCAGCGGCAAGGTCGATGCGCTCGCGGCGCGCATCTCAGGCGCCGGCAACATCGGTGCGGCGGGGCTGGCCACGCGCGAGGCTGTTGTGCGCCTCACCGGCACAGGCAGTGCAAGCGTGAGTCCGACTGAAACGCTGGACGCGATCATCACTGGCGTTGGCTCGATCACGTACGCCGGCGACCCGGAGGTAACCCAGAAAATCTCCGGCATTGGCACTGTGCGCAGACGCTGATTGTCCGTGGTGAATGCAGACGACCGTAACGTCAGGTCCAACAGACAAGAGGGACGGCACTATGAACAGAACACTGCAACTAGCAACACTGGGATTGATCGGCGCGGCGATGCTGGGCTGCGCGGGACAAACCACGGTCATGATCAACGGCATGCCGCCGACGCACGGCAGTGGCGTGCTGGTGAGCGAGTCGCGGACGGTCGAGGGCTTTAACGCCGTCACGCTCAAGGGCTCTTCAGACGTCACGATTGAAATCGGCGAGGCGCAGTCAGTACAGGTCACCGCCGACGACAACCTCCTGCCGCTAATCAGCACGGAGGTTCATGACGGTTGTCTTGTCATCGGTGCGCAGGGCTCGTATACGACGAGGCAGAGGATCAAGGTGGCGATCGTAAGCCCAGAGCTACGCGAGGCCGAGATTCACGGCTCGGGTGATATGAACATCCAGGGCGTCGGCGGCGAGTCACTGCATCTGGTGATCGAGGGCAGCGGTGATATCAATGCCGCCGGCACGGTGGACACCGCCAGGCTGGTGGTCGACGGCTCCGGCGACATCAACGCTAGCAAACTCAAGGCCCGCCATGTCGTGGCGGAAGTTAACGGCAGCGGCAACATTCGGGCCCACGCCGACGAGGAGTTGGATGCGGCCGTGAACGGCAGCGGCGACATCCGTTACAGCGGCAAGCCAAACCTGGTCAACAGGGCCGTCAGCAGCGGCACTATCCGGCACGAATAGCCTCTGAATCCGATAGCCACACCCGACGCGCGGCGACGCGGACACTTCTATACTGTGTCGAGAACCACAGCTCCAAGTGGGCGATTTACACCGCTTTCTTGCGCCACTTTTGGCTGCTGTTCTGTTAACATCGAAGTTGCGCACGGGGCCGCGCGTCAAATCTGGCGGCTAAGCGTCTATTTGCCGGCAACGGGGCTTGGCGAATCTACAGCCACCGGCAAACAGCACATCGGATAAGCTGGTGAAACCGAAGGAGGCACAAGCCATGCGAACGCGGAACACCCAACGGACATCGCACGCGGCAATCGCCCTGCTCGCGATATTGCTCGTCTCGGTCGGCGCGTCGGCGGACGTGCTCGACGCCCGCTTCTACCAAATCGACTTCATGCAAGGCGCCGACACTCTAATTGACTCGGATTGGGGCACGTTAGTACTCGAGTTCGACGGCGCGCCAGACTTCCAGTATTTGAACCTGGTCGTCGACGGCATGTGGCGAATTCAGAACATCCCGGTCTGGAGCCTGCAAGGCCCGAGCGCCGTCAACCAGATGAGCTTCAACTTCCCGCTCGGCACGCCTGCCGGCGTGGACGTGCCGATGCTGGTCTACTCGGCGGAGTTGACCGCCGAACCGCTATTCACCGCCCCAGGCGGCGTAACCACCGATGCTTTCGTCGAACCACGCAGCGTCACCATCGGCGGCTTGGGTGGCCCGGTCGGCCCGCTTCCGCCGGCCACGCCGCTGATCGGCTGGATTCCCGTCCGGTGGTCGTTCAACGATGGCTTCAACGACTACAACCAGGACGTCGGTGTCGACGAGTGCGTACCAGGTGCGTTCTCGAACAGCCTTAGTTGGCTGGATGCGATCAACCCCGCGCTCAGCATCCCGGAAGGCCTGAAGAGCGTTGAGGGGCTGAAGGAACCAACCGGCTGGGTACCGCCCGCGGTCGACGATTTCGGCGATCCGATTCCCGGCACCGGCGGAACGGGCGTCGATGCCTGGCAGGGCAAGGGTGCGGCGCTGGCCGGCTATGTCACCACACGCTACTTCGATATCAGCCAGGCCGACAGCATTTTCGACGAGTTGGACGACGATCAGGACGTCGAATTGTGGGGCGACCATCACGCGGCCGTCGTCAGCGGCATGGTCCAACACGCCGACGGCACCTACACAATCTACGTCACGCACGACACCAAACAGGGCGAGGACGGCGGAACGGTAACCGAGCCGATTACCTACAACCCGACGACCGGTGATGTCACGGGCGGGGCGCCGGGCTTTTTCTCCGGCTCGCCGTTGCGCGGTTTCGTGGTCGAATGCCCCGTGGAGCCGACCGAGACGACGTATACGTTCAGCCAGATCGACTTCGAGCAGGGCGCCGACACCGTCATGGACTCCGACTGGGGCACTCTGGCCTTGACGTTCGAGGGCACACCCGACTTCCAGTTCGTGAACCTGAGCGTCGACGGCATATGGGTGATCCAGGATGTCTGCGTGTACAGCTTTGAAGGTCCCGGCACAATGCAGACGCAGCTCCTCAACTTCCCGCTGGGCAACCCGCCCGGCATGGACGTCATGAGCATCAACTATGCCGCTTCGCTTACACCCGCGCCGCTGGGGGCGCCGCCGGCAGATCCGCCGATATTCGGCTTGGTGACCGGCCGCGCGGTGACGGTCGGCGGCCTGGACGGCCCGATCGGCTACATCCCGCCGCCGTTCCCAATCACGGGTTGGTTACCCGACCGATGGTCCGACAACTACGAATTCGCTTCGCACAACCAGGAAGTCGGTGTTGACGAGTGTGTTCCAGGCGCGTTCTCCAACAGCCTGCAGAGCCTCGATGAACAGAATGACCATATCGACATTCCCGCCGACAAGAAGAGCGTCGAGGGGCTCAAGGGCCCGACGGGCTTCACGTCTCCGACCACAGGCTCCGACGGCAAACCCACCCCCGGCACCGGCGGCACTGGCGTCAATGCCTGGCAGGGCAAACGTGACTCCGTGAAACAATGGGTCACGACCCGTTACTTCGACATCAGCAAAATCGACAACGTCTTTGATGAAATCGACGATGATCAGGATGTCGAGCTCTGGGGACACCACCACGCCGCGATGGTCGTCGGCATGATGAAGCACCCGAATGGCAAGTACTCGATCCAGGTCGCCCACGACACCAAGCAGGGCCAGAAAGGCGGCACGGCCATCGAGACCATCACCTATGACCCCGCGACCGGAGCCGTCGAGGGCGGGTCACCCGGGTTCTTCTCCGGGTCGATGCTGCGCGGCTTTGTGGTCGAATGTCCGCGACCACCGGGAACTGTCGGCGATGCCAACGGCGACGGCGTCGTCGATGTGTTCGACATCGACGCCTTTGTGCTCGCGATCACGAATCCGGAGTTGTTCGAGCTGTTGTACCCGGACGCGGACATCTCGCTGTGCGACACCAACGGCGACGGCGTGGTGGACGTGTTCGACATCGACTCGTTTGTCGAGCTGATCGTCGGCGGCGGGCATTAGGCGGCGGAGGTGCAACCACGAAGACGGCCGACGAGACGTCGGCCGCTACACTGGTCGTCAGGCACGGCGGCCTGATGCTACATGATTGCCGCATTGACGATAGCACGCCGGCCACGCTGGCAGGAGGTAAACCAACGTGGCCGGCGTTTTGATTCTTGGGCGGCGCCTGTGGTGGTCGCACCACCCACACCAGGGCTACTTGAGCATCTGGGAGTCGTATACGCTCGACGGTCCCTCGCGACCGGTGTACTCGGTCACATCACGTAGCGTCCAAATGTTGTCATTCTTGATGCCAACCGTCGGCGTCGTCACCCATTGCACGTGACCGCTCAGGGACAGAATGTTCTGTCCAGCCGAACGGTGCGCCGGTGAATTGCGCTTGGACGAGCTCAGCCCCTGCCGCAAAGCGTCGAACAGCGGCAAGCCATCCTGGAAGAGCGGGTTCTCATCGGACAGCAACGGCAACGCGGGCAAGTCCTCAGCCGACGGCCGCACACCCGCCATGTTCTGATACGCGTAGCTGACGTTGCGAGACTCAAGGAAATCGTCGTTCTCGTCAATCTGCTCGTCACGCATCGCCACATGCATGCGCGACGGGCAGATGAAGGCCGTCGGACGAACGTAGCGCCCACGCAGCAGCGGGTACACGTGCCGGCGATTCGGCAGCGTCTGGACATCCGGATCATCCGTCGGCAACCAAGTGTTCTCGCCCTGGTTCCAGCCGACGAACGGCAGGCTGCTGTCAAACGCGTTAGCGTACTGCTGGACGGCGCTGCCGATCTGCGCCAGGTTCGCCGAGCAGGCGATCCGCTGGCCGCGTTCACGGACGTTCAGCAGCCCCGGCAGGCCAAGACCCACCGCCAGCACCACCATCGCCGCCACGGCGACGATGTCGCGCAGATTGCTAAACGGGATGATAAGCGGGCGCTGGGTCCTCTCGGTCTGTTCACGCAGCTCCGCGTCCGCCTTGGCGATCGACAGTCGGGGCGTCGCGGCCACGCGAGCGGCGATGCGCCGCCCCAGGTCGGCCGGCGCCGCCTCGGCACCTCGCACCGACTCCAGTGCCGCGAATACCGACGTCAGAATCGCGTGCTGCTCGGCCAATTGGGGGTCGGCTTCGAGCCGCGCACGCAGCTCGCCGGCCTCGCCATCCGACAGTTCCCCCAGGTGCAAGTCGAGGAGCTTGGGATCAAATCGTGCTTCTGGTAACACAGCCATTTACTCCACGCCTAGTGGTCGCTTGCTTCAATCCTGTTCCTGATTCGGGCTTCGCTTCTGGCTTTGCCAGAGACCGGCGAAATACGCTACCGCCGAGTGAAGTCGCGATTTGACCGTACCGACTGGGATATCGAGGATTTCCGCGATCTCGGCGTACGGCAACTGCTGGAAATATCCCAGCAGGAGGATCGTCCGCAGATTGTCGGGCATCTCACCGACAAGCCGGCGGACCAACTGGTGCTGTTCGTCCGACTCCAGCTCATCCGACACCGACACGCCACCAGCCTCGAGATGTTCTGCGGCCGAGGGTCCGTCATCCCCAGGCCAGGTTGCGTCCAGTGATTTTGCGGGTCGGCGTCCGCGTGCCCGCAGAAAGTCGCGGGCCTTGTTCGCCGCGATAGTGTAAAGCCACGGCTTGAACGCGCGCTTGGGGTCGAACGAGTCCGCCGATAGATGCACCTGGATGAAAGCCTCCTGCACGAGGTCCTCGGCGATCGCGCCGTTGTTGACAAACCTGAGGACGAATCCGAAGAGTTCATCGAGATACCGATTTGTGAGTGTCTCAAAGGCACCAGGGTCACCTGCCAGGTGATCGCGTAACAGCTCGGCGTCAGTCGGTTTGGTCACGGTCACCTAACCTCAATACGCCCCCGAACGGGCGTGGTTCATTCAGGCCTCGGGTTTCCGGCGCACACAGAAGGCCTTGCGGACAGGCGGATTATCGGGTCAACTGAGCAATAGCTCAAAGGCGTCCGTGCCTGCACTCCGCCCTGATGGCGCCTACGCATCACAAGTTCTGCTCCCGCAAACGCTTGCGAGTCGGCAACATGACGGAAAAGCCGGTCACTCTGGGGACGAACGCGCTCAGCGAACGTGAATTGGCGGCGCTGGTCGAATCGTCGGCGGCGATCAACGCCAGCCTGGACCTCGGCGCCACGCTTCAGGCCATCGCCCGCGCCGCCGCCGCCGTCCTCGATGCCGAGGCCAGTTCGGTTCTGCTCCACGATCGCCGGCGTAACAAGCTGGTCTTCGAGGCCGCTTTCGGCGAAACCGGGGACGCGCTGCTTGGACAGGAAATGCCGGCCGACCAGGGTTTTGCCGGCCGCGTCGTAACCACCGGCATGGCTGTCATCATCAACAATGTCCGCCAGGACCCCGCCCACTTTCGCGGGTTCGATGACCGCTCCAAATTCGAAACCAAGGAACTGATCGCAGCCCCGATGCGCATCGGGGCCGACGTCATCGGCGTTGTTGAAGTCTTGAATCCGCGCGCGGATCGGCAGTTCAGCGATCGCGACTCCGAGCTGCTCCAGGTCTTCGCGAACTTGGCCGCGATCAGCGCCTCCAACGCACAGCATCACGAGGGCGTCAAACGCGAGAACCGCCGCCTGCGCGAGGTCGCCCAGCCGGACAGCGCCGTGATCGGCAACAGCGAGGCGTTGCGCAGCGTGATGCAGCTTTGCCAGCGCGTGGCCGCCACCCACGCCACAGTCCTGCTGCTAGGCGAGACCGGCACCGGCAAGGAAGTCTGTGCCAGGACCATCCACGCCCGCAGCCCGCGACGTGATCGCGCCTTCGTCGCCATCAACTGCGCCGCCCTGCCGGAGACGCTCCTCGAAAGCGAGTTGTTCGGCCACGAAGCCGGCGCCTTCACCGGCGCCGCCGGCCGCAAGCTCGGGCGCTTCGAGTTGGCCGACGGCGGAACGCTGTTCCTCGACGAGATTGGCGATATCAGCGCCTCGACCCAGGTCAAGCTGCTACGCGTGCTCCAGGAGCGCGAGTTCGTCCGCGTCGGCGGAACCAACGCCATTGCCTGCGACGTCCGCATCATCACCGCCACCAACCGCGACCTGAAAGCCGCGATTGACGACGGCACCTTTCGCGAAGACCTGTTTTATCGGCTGAACGTCTTCCCGATTCGCGTGCCGCCGGTGCGTGAACGCGTCGAGGACATCACGCTGCTCGTCGAACACTTCGTCACGCTGAGCGTGCGAGAGCTGGCCATGCGGCCGGTACGGGTTTCGGAAGAAGCTATATCGCTGCTGTGCGCCTATCGCTGGCCCGGCAATGTCCGCGAGATGCGCAACGTGATCGAACGTGCCGTCCTGTTGTGCGATGGCGACGAGATCACACCGGCCCACCTGCCCAAAGAGGTGTCGGGGGACGCGGATCGGGTGCGGATGGGCTCGGCGGGCGCATCGGTCGAGGCCTACGAACGGGCGCTGATCGTCAAGGCGCTCGAGGAGCACGAATGGAACCAGACACGCGCCGCCGAGGCCCTGGGGCTCAGCCGCGACAATCTGCGTTACCGGCTGCGGAAGTACGGAATCCAACGGCCTAAGACAAGTTAGATCTGGCACGTGCCCGGCGCGATTGTGCGCGACACACATGCTGTGCATCCTTGCGGAACCCTCGGGCGGGGACGACAATCAGCCAAGCCTGAACCGTATTAGGAGCACCGCGCCGCGGGGCGGCGTGTGGAAAAGGATTGTCGAATGCACGAACTTGTAATGCCACTGAGCTTCCCCGATAGCGACTACACGCCGCACGGGTATTTGAATAACCCCTACCACTCCATGGTGCTCAACCGTAGCGGCATTATTCGATCGGTGCCGCCGCTGGGGTTCGGATTCTGGAAGCGGAGTTTCAAAGGCAGTTACGGCGGAGCGGCGGGCGATCACGTCAACTACCTGTCGCTGCTGCACCTCGCGGTGGCGGTGGATGGCGTGCGCCTGGTGGACGAGGCGGACTTCGCCCGCGAGCGTATCCGGCTGGCGTCGCGCTACCACACGCAGAACATGATGAGCTACGACTGGATGTGCAGCGGGCAGATGTTCAGCCTGAAGTACTTCCTGGCGCGCGAGGACTCGCTCGTGTGCCGCGTCGAGATTCGCAACACGCTTGCCGAAGACAAGGAACTCACGCTGCACGCCACCAATATCTACGGGCTGTGGGAGCGGCGCTGGTGGGGCAGCGACGGGCTCGCGGCCCGGTACGTCGAGAACAGCGATGCCGGCCTCAGCACCATCTGGGCATATGGCGACTATTTCGCGCTGGGCAGCGACACGCCAAGTGTGGCGCACAAAGCGACCGCGTCGGAATCGCAGTGGTGCGAGTGGCTGCGTGCCAACGACACGACGAGCAACGACGGTGCCACCGTCCACGGCGTGGGCCCGCTGTACACGACGCAGTCATACAAGATCACCGTGCCCACCAACGACTCAGTTGCCGTGCTGATCTGTCTGAGCCGCGCCCCCAACGAGCCCTTCGCGCTTGAGGAATTGCAGACCGGACTACGCCAGGCCCTGCCGACGCTCGAACAGTATCTCGATGAGGATGAAGCGTTCTGGTCGGCCTGCCCGTCGCTGGTCGGCGACTGGCCCGAGCTCTGGAAACGCGGCTGGGTGTACGACTACGAGACTTTGCGGATGAACGTCCGGCGGCCGCTAGGCGTCTTCCGCCATCCGTGGGACGCGATGCAGATTCACTCGCCGCGCAGTGTCTTGGCGGAGGCCGCCCTCGACATGTTCACGCTGAGCTATGCGGACGCGGATCTCGCGCGCGAGGTGCTCTTCGGAATGTTTGCCGACGCGCCGGAGGCCAACGTGCCGTGCATGCGCGAGGATGGCGGCATGAACATGATCGCCGCCGACGGCTCAGCCTGCGGCACCGCTCCATCGTGGTGCCTGCCGTTCCACGTGATCCGCGCGATCCACGCCTTCACCGGCGACGTGCAATGGATCAGCGCCATGTATCCCTACCTCAAGGCGTACATCGAGTGGTGGTTCGAGCATCGCACCAACGGCAACGGCGGCTTCCACTGCCACTGTGACTGGGAATCCGGGCAGGACGGCTCAAAGCGTTTCCCTGGCGACGAGGGCGCCGTCGCCGACAACGTCCGCACAGTCGACGTCGAGGCCAGCATGGCCGAGGCCCTGCGTCTGATGGCCCATTTTTCTCAAATCGTCGACGCACCCGAGGACACGCCGTACTGGCTGAAGCTGGCGGAGCAACGGACCAAAGCGACGCGTGCCATGTTCGTGGACACGTGGTTCCACGACATCGACACGCGCACCAACACGCCGATCAAGCTTGACTATCGCGACATCATGATGCTCTGCCCGCTGAGCTGCCAGGTCGCCACGCCGGAGCAGGTCGAAGCCCTGCGGCCGATGTTCGATTTCTACCGTGAGAACCCGTGGCCGTGGCTGGAATGGCCGTCGTTCTTCCTGGTCTTCGCCGAGGCGGCCTGGACCGCGCGGCGTCAGGCGCTGTTGTCCGAGGTGATTGCCGACACACTCGACCGCGTGTACGCCCGCACCGACGCGCGCCAGACACAATTCGTCGAGCAGGGCAAACCATACGCCTGGCGCGTTCCCGGGATCGCCAACGAATACTGGCCGATCAAACCCGAGCAGGAGCCCAGTGGCGAAGGTTACGGTTGGGGCGCGACGTTGCCGCTGCACATCATCCGCGGCATCGTGGGGTTCCGCGAGCCCGATGCTCTGCCTGCGACTGACGAAACGGCAGCCGAGTTCGTGCTGGCACCAGCGATTCCCGAGCGGCTGATGACCGTGGGAAAGAAGTACGGTCTGACCAACCTGCGTTTCGGTGCACACAGCCTGGTCGTAACGTACGAAGTACTTGAGATGGGCCGCCTGCGCGTCAGCCTCGCGCTGGAACTGGGCGAGGCCTGCTCGGTCGAGGTCAGCGACGATCGCCAGGGCGTGGTCTTCGAGGAGTCGTACGACCAGCCGACCGGCGCGCTGGCGTTCGACGGGCTGAACGGCGCGGTGTACACGGTTCGCGTCACCCCCGCCGGCATCTGACCGGCCGGTGTCTAGCGTCAGGCCTCCGTACCTGACGTCTTCTGAAACAACAGATGCAGCATATGTGGCGGCCGACATCTCGTCGGCCGCCTTCGTTGCTTCACGACGGTCGCGTATAGTGCGCAACCAGTCATGAAACGCCGGGAACCTGACACACCCACGAGCGTCCAATCATCTGCCGGCCACCAGCGCGGTGCCGGCCCCTATCTGTCAAACCGTTTGGTCGGAGGGCTCGCACATGCGCGCCGTCAAGTTCGCCGGACTGTTGAGCATCGTGGTCGTGACCGGTCTGACGCTGTCAATTGGTGAGCCGCCAAGTGCCCACGCCGCAGATAGTTATGGTGCGATCAAGGAACGGGCCGAGCAGTATTACACGGAGGGGTCATACCAGCGTGCGTATGAGCTCTACACACAGGCCACCAAGCTCGAACTGCCGCCGGTAGAACGGCGTTGGGTGGAACTCCGTATCGCGGACACGCAGTGGCGCGGCGAAGGCGGCACGAGTACCACCGACGACGCCCGCCGCGTCAAGGCCAGCCAGTCCCTGGCTACGCTCATTTCCGCCCGCGACCGCGTGGTCGACCATGATCGCGTCTGGGCCGAGGCTCACGAATCGCTGGGCGACTACTGCTGGCAGACCAACCGACTGCGCGACTGGCATCAGGCGTGGCAGCACTACGCGTCCGCCCTGGAATGGTGGGCGTCGTCGCCCGACATTGAGTTGGCGCGCGCACGCTATCTCCGGATCGTCCGCAAGGTCGCCGAGCCGGCCGACGGCGGCTACTGGCAAAACAGCTGGGACTACCACTTCGGCTATCACTGCCGCTCGATCCCGCTGGACGTGCTCAGCAACGCGGAGAAGATCAGCACCAAGCCGGAGGACATCGCGCTATCGAAGTACCTGCTGGCCATGCACCTGCGGCAGCAGGGAGACTGGCGGCAGCAACGCCGCATCGCACCCGCGTTCGACGCCGCCCTCGAACACGCCGCCGGCACGGAGTGGTATGACGACGCCCTGTACTTCTACGCACAGTGGCTTTCACAGCGGGGACGGCCGGTATTGCAGCCCAACGGCAGCTACACTTTCGAGCGTGATTACGTCAAGGCGGTCGAGCTGTACCGCCGACTGCTGGACGAGTTCGAGAAAGGCGACACGCGGTTCTATGACCGTGCCACCGACGAGCTGAAGGAAATCGTCTCGCCGCGCGTTGGCGTGTATGTCGCGACGATCTTCGTGCCGGGCTCGGAAATCCAGTTTCAGGCGTCCTGGCGCAACGTCGAGACCGTGACATTCTCGATTTTCGCCGTCTCCCTGGTTGAAGACATCGACTTCAAGAGCAAGAACGTCGTGATGCCGGGCGAGCACCCGATTGACCTTGCCGGGCGTGAACCATTGCTAACCTGGAAACACCCAACCGGCGACAAGGGCGACCACGTTCCGGGGCAGGATCAGATCACGGTCGACCAAAAGCTACTGCCCGGGGCGTACGTGCTCGAAGCGCGTGCCGGCGGTGAACGAGCCCATACGCTCATGATGGTGACCGACATCGTCGCGGTGCTGAAAACTTCGGCAACGCAGGCGCTCGTCTACGTCTGTAACGCCGACGACGGTTCGCCGCGGCCGGGCGCTAATGTCACGTTGTGGAAACACCATCGACAAGATGACCGCCCGCCGGTGTGCAAGAAATCCCGCTCAAACGACGATGGCTTGGCCATGTTCGAGATCGAGAACGATTGGGATTGGCGCGAAATCTACGCCGCCGCCCAGGACGACGATCGCCAGGCCTTCGCACGCACGGACAGGCACTACGGCAACACTAAGGGCGAGTGGCGCATATACGTCTTCACCGACCGTCCCGCCTATCGCCCCGGTGACTGGGCTCGTTGGAAGCTCATCGCGCGACGCTATCAGAACGGCACTTACTCCACGCCCGCCGACCGCGAGTTTACCTACAAGATCTCCGACGCGTGCGGCAACGAGATCGAGAAATCCACCGTCAAGTTCAACGCCTTCGGCAGCGGTTGGGGCACGCTCGAGCTGACCGACAAGATGCCGCTCGGCGAATTCCACGTCGAGTTCTTCGAGGGTGCCGACAGCGTCGGCCGCGCGACCATGTTCCGACTGGAGGAATACAAGCTCCCCGAATTCAAGGTGACCATCGAGACACCCAAGGACGAACAGGGCCAACCGCGCGCGTTCCGCCTCGGCGAAAGCGTCGAGGTCGAGATCTCGGCGGAATACTACTTCGGCGGCCCGGTCGCCGACGCGGACGTGCGGGTAATCGTGTATCAGAGCCCCTACTACCACTACTGGACGCCGCCGCACGAGTTCGGATGGTACTACGAGGACATGGGCGGCCGCCCGTACTACTGGGGTTATGGCCAGCAGACCGTCAAGGACGAACACATCCAGACCGACTCGTCCGGCAAGGCCACCATCCGCTTCGACACGCCGCACGGCGCCAACCAGGACTATCAATACCGCATCGAGGCACGCGTGACGGACGCCTCGCGCCGCGAGATCGTCGGCAATAGCAGCATCCGCGTCACGCGTCAGAGCTACTACGTGCACATGCGGCCGGAGCACAACCTCTATCGCCCGCAGGACACGGTGAAAATCGAGGTCAAGGCGCTCGACGCCAACGAGCAGCCGCAAAGTGTCACCGGCACCATAACCCTGACGCGTGAGCGCTGGACCGAAATCTGGCTCGACTCGGACGGCAAGGAAGTCTCGGGCGACGAGCTACGCGAGCGCCGCCTGGGCTGCATCATCTGGCCGCCGATACCCGAGCCCGGCCGGGCCGACTGGCGGCTGAAGTTCCGCGGCTATGAACGCGAGGAGCTGCTGACGCAGACCGTCACAACCGACAAGGACGGCAACGCGACGTTCAAGTTCGAGCCCGAGCGTGAGGGATACTACCGCTGCGCGTGGGTTAGCATTGTCGATGGCGAAGGGCCGGTGCAGGCGGAGACGACCGCTTGGGCCGCGACGGAGGATTCGCGGAATCTCGGCTTCCGCCCGGGCCGTGTGGACATCATCGTTGATCGCGACACGTTCCACAGCGGCCAGACGGCGCCGGTCATGCTGACCGTGCCGACCAATGACCGCTATGTGCTCTTCACGCTCAGCGCCGACGACCTGTACAGCTACCAGGTGGTGCACGTCACGGGCGATGCCAAGCTGCTGGAGGTGCCGATCACCTCACAGCATGTGCCGAACGTGTATCTTGACGCGGCCATGGTCAGCGAGCGACAGATCTTCACCGACACGGAGCAGGTCGTCGTGCCGCCGGTGGAAGAGTTCCTGACCGTAGACGTCGAGGCGAACAAGGAAGCCTATGAGCCGCGCGAGGAAGGCACGCTGACGGTGCGTACGCGCGACCATGAGGGTAACGCCGTCGCGGCGGAGGTGGCGCTCAGCCTGAGCGACGAATCTGTGTACTACATTCAGCAGGACTACGCGGGCGATCCGCGGCAGTTCTTCTACGGCCGCAAGCGCGGCCAGGAAACGCGTCTCGGCAGCATGCTCGACCGGCTGCGGTTCATGCGGCTGGTGCGCGACAAGCATGGTGAAGTCGTCGATGAGGTCAGCGAACTCCGCGAACGCTGCGCTCGGGACCTGAAGCCCGTTGACGAACTCTCGATAGATGCCACACACGGCACCCGCAGGGGCGATATATCCCTGGGATTCGGTGAATTCGACCAGTACCGAATGGCCGGCCGCGGCGGCGGCGCCGTGTTTGAGGCGGCAAGCCTACCCATGGCAGGGGGCAGCCGCGAGCGTGCTTTCAAGTCGGACTTGTCCGACGGCGAATGGATGTACTCATATGGCGCACTCAACACTCCGCCGCCGCCGCCACCGAGTATGTCTGAGCCCGAAAGCGGCGACTTTGTTGCCACGGAGACGGTCCAGGTTCGCAGCGACTTTCGCGCGACGGCTCTGTGGGAGCCGCTGATCGTCACGGACGCCGACGGCTATGCCACCCTGCCGGTGACGTTCCCCGACTCGCTGACGAGTTGGCGGGCGGTGGCGCGGGCGGCGACCACCGAGACGCAGATCGGCATTGGCAACGCGACGGTTCGCACGCGCAAGCCGCTGATCGTGCGTTTGCAGGCGCCGCGTTTCTTCCTGGTCGGCGACACAGTCACTGTCTCCGCCGTCATGAACAACAACACCGACGAGGCGCTGCGCGTGCTGCCGGCGCTGGCCGCCGAGGGCTTGCAGATCGAGAGTTGGCGCCGCGGCGAGGAATGGGTCGCGGGCGAACCGGAGCCGATCACGATCGCGGCCAACGGCGACGCGCGCGTTGACTGGCAGGTCCGCGTGACCGAGCCAGGGACGGCCAATCTCAAGGCTGTCGCTCGCGGCAAGGAGTATGCCGACGCCATGCAGCGCGAGTTCGTCGTCTACGAGCACGGCATCGACAAGCTGGTGGCCAAGTCCGGCAATGTGCGCGGCGATGATGTGACGGTCACGCTCAACATCCCCGCCGAGCGCAAGCCCGAATCGACGACGCTGACCGTGCAGGTGACGCCCAGCGTCGCCGTCACCATGCTCGACGCCCTGCCTTACTTGGTCGATTACCCGTACGGCTGTGTGGAGCAGACCATGAGCCGCTTTCTGCCGGCGGTCATCACGGCCAAGACGCTCAATGACCTCGGACTCGAACGCGAGATCGTCGCAAACAAGCTCTTCGGCGGTATCGAACAGGACCCGGAGACGCTCAAACACGTCGGGCAGCGCAACCTGGAGAAGCTCGACGACGTGGTCAGCGCGAGCCTCAAGCGGCTATACGATGCGCAACGCCAG
>JAFGRR010000197.1 GCA_016935035.1 Phycisphaerae bacterium
ACCCCCGGCGGCAGCACGTCGCCGAACAGCATCACCCCCAACGGCACCGCCAGCGGCAGCAGCACCAGCCCCTGGATAATACGCGTGCGTGCCGACGCATTGACGGGCGCCACATCCTTGGTCGGCCGGCCGCGGCGTGACTCGACGGACAGCCGGCTGACTCCAGCTAGCAGCCCCGCAATCAACATGCCCCATGCGCTCGCGTGGGTCAGCAGGCCAAGCACGCCGAGGATGAGCGTCAGCGGTGCCGTGATTCCAAGGCCGATCGCCGCGGCCAGACAGAGTTGCTTCGCCAGCGGCGCGGCGTGATAGCCGAGCCATCGCACCGGCCAGGCCCCCCAACCCGCCGCCGCCAGCACGATCAGCAGCGGGTACATCAGATCAAGCATCAGCACCGGCCACGCGTTGGGCGCCAACAGCGTCAGCACGAGCGTCGTGCCGATGAGCACGATCAGCACTGGATATAGAGAGGCGTGCCGGTCGTGCGGAGCGGGTAGTGCAACGAAATGCCGGGCATCCTTCGACATGCCACCTGTACGCTCAGGTTCCCCGCGTCACCCACACAGTGCCGCGTCGGCGCAGTCTACCACGACAAGCCCCGCAAACGTACCGCCCGCCCAACAGAGCCCGAGCGGCAGCGAGCGGGCATATCGAGTTTTCAGGGTTCAGGGTTCAGGGTTCGGGACTCCCCTTCACGTCACACCCTGGCCAACCGCACGCCCCGTCTTCACTTCTGCATACTGTATTCTCTATTCTGCATTCCCCTAAACAAGCCGCCCCGGCCGTTCTTGGCCAGGGCGGTATCTAGTCGACCATATTAGACGCGCCACTCACACGCCCTCTGCGGGCGCAAATGAGCTTGTGCATCTCACGCAGCGCGTCGCCTTACAGCGAGTCGCCGACGATGAACGTCACGCGGAAGGTGCCCGCCGGGTCGCCCGTGTCGCCGGAGCGCCGGTATTCCATCAGCAGGTTCGTCGTGCCTGACGCCTGCGCCGAGAATGTCCAGACTTCGGAGCCGCCGGCGCCGACTGTGCCGGTGCTCGGCGCGACATACGTGTTGCCGGTGACCGCGACGACGCTCTGCATCAGGTCCGCGACCTCCCAGCGGTAGCCGGTGGTGGCGTTTGAATCGAGCGTGACGGCGATGACATCCCCGACGGTGACCACAATCGTCGTGCCGTTGTCCATCTCGTCAAGTTCGATGGCGTTGGCCGGTACGGTCGAACCGTCCAGACATCCCCACATCATTGCCGCTGAGCCTACCAACAAAAAGACGGCGATTGTCTTAACCTTCATCTGTTATGCCTCCTTGCCAAGTGTTGGCCAGACTTGTCGGGGGACGCCGCGCCGCGTCCATCATGTCGCACATTCTTGGCTGCGGGGCCCGTCCTGTCAATCGGCGCAAACCGGTCACACGCCGCCACCTTCGTCTAATCGACTTCCGCCGGCGGGGCACTTGAGGCCCGCGCTTCCAACGCCTGTGTCAACACGTCGTCCAACGCCGGCGGCATCACCACATCATGCAGTTCGATGATGATCGCGCCGCGTGCCTCGCGGTTCTCCAGCAAATGCGACACCAGCCACGTCTGCTCCATACGCTCGATCTTGTCGGTCACCGGTGGCGAGACCGCCAGACGCTCGCGCAACCACTCCGGCGTTTGCTGAACGAGCTTGCGTTGCGGGATGGTCGGACCGTCATCCATCGCCCCAGCGCGCAGCAGGAAGAGTTTCCAGGCCTTCCGCCGCGTCACCGGCAATGCCAGCAGGAAGTTGAACTGCTCGAGCGGCCGCACGCGATGCAGCCATTTGCTCCGCCACTGTCGAGCGAATTCAAGTTGAGCCTTGAGGATGCCGGCACGCTCGAACGCGAGTTCGCCCGCCAGACCGCGCATGCGCTGCTCGGCGTCGTCGATCCAATCCGCAACCGCGCCGCCGGCGAACGCCCACGCCGCCCGATTGCGCCGCTCGTACGTTTCCAATGGCACGCTGCCGTCGCACGGCGCATCACAGCGTCCCATCTCGGCATACGTGCAGCGTTGGCCATGCGGCGCCTTACGCACCTGCTCGGCGTAACGGCATAGATCGAACAGGTCGAGCAGGCCATCCAGCGCTTCCTGCGCTTGTCGTCGTGACGGCCATGGTCCGACGAACTCGCCTTCATCACGCCAGGCGCGTTCGCTGATGCGAATCTCGGGAATCGGGCGTTGCCAATCAACGTGCAGAAACCACGCCGGCCCGAACGAAACCAGTTTGCGATACTCACGCGGGTACATGCGCCGCGCCAGACGCCAGTACCACCAGCGCGCCTCGAACGGCGACGCGACGGGCCGCCAGCGCACGCCCCGCACCAACGCCGCCAAGTCCTCCCTGCCGCGTTTTGGACGCTCGGGATCGGTGAGACGTGATGTGGCCACGCGGCGCAGCGCCTGTGTGGTCAGCAGTTGCACCGGACGACCGGCGTCGTCAACGAACAGGTAGACGGCCGGCACGCCGGGCAACGGCTTCAGGTCGTCAGGCGCCGGCGGCCCCCGCCAAACGTGCGTTTCCGGCAGGTGTTCGAGCACCCCCGTCGCGTTCTGTGCGACCTCTTCGCCCATTCAAAGTACCCACGCGACAAAGCGCTAGCATACTGTCTCGCTGAGACCGCAACGCTCCGAGCGGAGCCGCGCCCGTGCGGGAGCGGGTGTGTCTAAAACCAATCGGCTCCACCGGCAACCGCTTCGTGACGACTGCGGCTATGGGTTGAATACGATGCCGCGGCTGCGAGACACCGCGCTAGATCGGCATCCCCGTGATCCTGGCCTCGAAGACCATCTGTTGACCCACGAAGCCCTGGAGATCCGTGATAACCCGCCGCGGTCGCACGTCCCGGCTCTCGCCCACAATCACGAAGCGGCACGGCGGCTCGACGCTCCCGCGATATTTCACGCCATCGACGCCGGAAAACCCGAGGAAGACGTCGCGCTTCGTGAACGCCCGATAGACGAAGGCCGACAACTGGGCCGCCGACTCTATCATGAGCACGCCCGGGAAGAGCGGTCGCCCCGGGATGTGTGCGCGCGTCCACCAAGCGTCCGGCTTCACATCGTGATAGCCGGCGAAAACTCCCTTTTCTTGATCACAGACCAGGACGGCGTCGAGCAACGAGAATTCGTGCCGCTGCGGCAGAACCCGGTCGATCTCCACACGGGTAGCGATCGGATGGTCAAGGTCTAGCCTAGCCGGGTCAAGAAACGCAGGGGGTGGCATGCGCGCTCCATAGGCGACAACATCCCCCACGCACTAACGATTACGCCACTGTTATTCGTCGTCAGTCCGCAGGTCCAGAATCTGCTTGCGCACTTCCTGGGCGGCGTTCTTGATATCCTGCATCGCCTTGCGCACCCGCGTTCCGGCCGCCTTGTTGCCGCCGACCGCCTTGTAAACGTCTTCCGAAACTTCCTCTACGAGCTGCTTGAGCTTTTCGTATGCTTCCACGGCTAACCTCCATGCTGCCGCACCGCGGAGCCGGCGACGGCCAGGTTTGTGCCCAGTTGATATCACGCGTGCCATGCCCAGCCGGAGTGGCCGGCAGGCCCGATTCGGGGCCTTTCTAACTCCCCGCCCCACACTTTGCAAGCCGCTGAGGGCCCCTAAACGGCGATTGGAGCGGTTTTTGAGCAACGACCGGCGCCTGTCGAGCATGCCAGAACCTCTCGTCATTCAGCTGCCGCAACCGCTCCTGACGCCCTCTGCGGCGCCGCCACAATTGGCACACCCCCGTATAATCCCGGCATGTCTGACGCAGACGCCGAACGTGTTGAACGCATTCGCGCGCATATCGCGAACTTTCCCAAGTCGCCGGGCGTGTACCTGATGAAGGAC
>JAFGRR010000198.1 GCA_016935035.1 Phycisphaerae bacterium
CTGAGCCGCGACCGTGAGGGAGCGGTTGTGCCGTAAAACGAACGGTTTCTCAGTCAACCGCTTCCTTACGGGCGCGGCGCGGTTCGGTTTTGGGATAGCTTCTGACATGCCCCTCGTTTCCGTACTGGTGCTGTTAGCGTTCGGTGCCAATTACGCTCGAATCGGGCGGCAAGTGGTCAAGCGGGTTTCCAATCCAAGACGCGCAGTTCGACACGGCGCTGGTTGTTCCACTCGCTGATCATCGGTTCGAAGGCAACGCGGATGCGCGGGTGGTCGGCCAGTGCGTCGATGTCCTTGCCGCGGCCGAAGGCGATTGCCTTGCGTTGTTCGTTGCCCTGGCGGACGCTGAATTGCAGGTGGTTGCTTGTACGGCCGACGACGCGCGGCGTGCCGGTCAGTTCGACCTCGGTAGTCGCTAATCGCACGCGGACATTGCCCGGGCCGAACGGCGCGAGCCGTTGCAGCATGTCGATCACGTCAGGGGTCAGTTGCCGCAATCCGACCTCGTCATCCAGGTGTAGTCTGGGCCGCAGGTCCTTGCCGGTGAGGCGCTGTGCCGCCTCAGCCAGAAAGGCATTCGTGAAGGCATCGATATCTTCCTCGCGCACGCGCAGGCCGGCCGCCATGGCGTGACCGCCGAAGCTGACCAGGTGCTGCTCGCAGTCGGCGAGCACCTCGTGCAGCGGGAAATGGCGGACGCTGCGGGCCGAGCCCTGCCCCAACCCCCCTTCCAACGAAATCATGACCGCCGGCCGATGGAAGCGATCGACGAGGCGCGACGCGACAATGCCGATGACGCCGGCGTGCCAGCCGGAGCTGGCCAGGACGATGCCGCGGCAACTGTCGCGGTCGAAGCCGAGCTCGGTGACCATGGCCTCGGCCTGCTTGGTGATGTCGCGTTCGACCTTCTGACGCTGGCGGTTCTGGGCGTCGAGGGTTGAGGCGATCTGCTGGGCCTGCTCGGGGCCGGCGCGCGTGAACATCTCGACGGCGAGGCGGGCGTGGCCCATGCGTCCGATGGCGTTCAGCCGCGGCGCGAGTGTGAAGCCTATGTCGTAGTCGTCGTAGGAGTCCTTCTTCGACAGGCCAGCGACTTCGACCAGGGCGCGCAGGCCGGCGTTGGGCGTGTCGCGCAGGCGGTGCAGGCCGAAGGTCGCGATGACGCGGTTTTCGCCCGTGAGCGGGACGACGTCGGCGATCAGGCCGAGAGCGGCGAAGGCGGTGGCATCGAGCAGCGGCTCGCGCCAGCTCTCGGCGACAGACGCGTTGCCGCTGGCTTCGCGACCGATCGCCCACGCCAGCTTGAGTGCGACCGCGGCGCCCGAGAGATCGGGGTTCGGCGACTCGCCGCAAGCAGTCGGATGCACAATGAAGTTCGCGGGCGGCAACTCGTCCTTGGGCTGGTGATGATCGGTGACGATGACGTCGAGGCCGAGTTCGCGGGCGCGGGCGACTTCGTCGACCGCAGTGATGCCGCAATCGACTGTGACGAGCACGCCGGCGCCATCGGCCTTGATCTGCTCGACGGCCTCGATGTTCAGGCCATAGCCCTCATCAAGCCGGCTGGGGATGTAAAACGATACCTGTCCGCCGGCTTGTTTGATCGCGTGCCAGAGGATCGCGGTGCCGGCGATACCGTCAACATCGTAATCGCCATAGATGGTGATGCGTTTGCCGGCCGCAATCGCTGACATCAGGTGTTTGGCGGCGGCAACCGTGTTCGGCAGCACATCGGGCGGCAGGAGCGCTTTGAACTCGGGATTCAGGAAACGCCGGGCCTCTTCCGCCGTCGTAACGCCGCGGTTGAGCAGCACCTGTGCCAACAGTGGCGCGATGCGCGCGGTCGAAGCCAGCTCATCGCGGCGCTCGTGCGGCGGCGCGATGATCCAATCTCTTTCGGCATGTCCGCCAGAGGCGGCCATCCGGGCGGCCTCCCTGAGAATCCGTGTGTTCATCATGCGCTACCCGGCCGTCGCGAGAAAGCGGTCGAGCAATACGCCGTAACGGCCGCGGACCGCCGGCGTGATCTTAGCGCAATCGCTCCAGACGGCGAGATCCAGTGCCGTATGCGCCGGGCTGTCGGGCAGGCCACTCGATGCGATCTTCTCGATCGCCGCCCGCATGAGGGCGATGGCGTTGCGCGTAGCGGCTTGCAGGTGGCCGATGATCTCCTCCAGGAGCTTCTGCTTCGGCGTGTTGGGATCGTGCGGTTTCCAGCAGTCGTAGTCGGTGATGAGGGCGATCAGGGCGTAGCTGATCTCGGCTTCGCGGGCCAGTTTGGCTTCGGGCATGGTGGTCATGCCGATGAGGTCGCCGCCCCATTGCTGGTGCATTTTGGCCTCGGCGACCGCGCTGAACGCGGGCCCTTCCATACAGACATATGTGCCGCTGTCGTGGACGTCGGTGTCAATCTTCGAGGCGACCGAGATGAGCAGCTTGCGCAGCTCGTCGCAATATGGCCGAGAGAACTCGACGTGCGTGACAATGTCCTGGTCGAAGAACGTCGGCGTGCGGCGGTAGGTCTTGTCGATGACCTGGTCGACGATGGCGAGGTCACGCGGCTTGTAGTCCTCGCGCAGCGAGCCGACGGCGCCGCTGGCGATGATGTGCGTTACGCCGAGGGATTTCAGGGCGTAGATGTTCGCGCGGTATGGCACGCACGAGGGGTTGAAGACGTGGCCGTCGCCGTGGCGGGCGAGGATGGCGAGTTCGAGGCCGTGCCAATCGCAGATACGAATCGGCCCGCTGGGCTTACCGAAGGGCGTCTGCACGACGCGTTCGGTGCCGGCGTTTTCGCCGAGGAGTGCTTCGCCGAGCCCCGTGCCACCAATCAGACCGATCATGCATCACTCCTCACCTGCGGCGCCCAATGTAGCGGCCGACGCCTCGTCGGCCGTGGTGCGCCGGCGTCAACGCCGCGGCCGCGTCATCTTCCACACCACGGACGGTATCAGATACCGCCGCCCGCCGCCACACGGCTCATTGCCGCTGGCGTAGGGGTTGTCGCGGCGCTGGAGTGCGAACACAATGGGCGGTGGCTAGCGGCCCGCGTCCGCATGTGCCGGCAGGAGGACCGAACAGTGAGCGAGACAAAACGCAAGCCCTTCAGTGGTAGAGGGTTCACGTCGGTGGCGCTGGGGCTGACCTTCGTGGGGCTGCTGTGCTCGGGGGTGGTGCTGTTCATTACGCCGCCGGGGCGAATCGCGTATTGGACGGGCTGGCGGCTGATCGGGCTGGGGAAGGATGATTGGGCAAATCTGCATCTGTGGTTTGCGCTGCTGGCGGTGGTTCTGTCGGGTTTTCACATCTGGCTGAACTGGCGGCCATTGATCGGTTACTTCAGGAGCGTGGCGACGCGGCGGTTTGCGTTGCGCGGCGACTGGGGGCTGGCGCTGGTGCTGTGTGGCGTTGTCACGGCCGGCGTTGTCATGGGAGTGCGGCCGTTTCCGACGCTGCTCAATTGGAGCGACCGGTTGAAGAACAGTTGGGCCGGCGGGCGACCGCGTGGGCCGGTGGCGCACGCTGAGCTGCTGCCGTTGCGGGAACTGGCCGAGGAGGCCGGGGTTGATCTGACGGTCATGCTGGAGCGGCTGGACGATGCGGGGCTGGCGGTTGAGTCGGGCGAGGCGATCGTGCGCGACGTGGCCAAAGCCAACAACATGTCGCCGGCCCAGTTGTACAGCATCGCAACCGGCACCGGCGGCCGCCGTGGCGGCGGTCAGGGCGGTCGGAACGAAGGCGGCGAACCAGGCGGCCAGGACGCGGGTGGTGGCCAGGGCGGAGCCGGCGGTGGGCAGGGGATGGGGCGACAGACACTCCGCCAGTATTGCGCCAGCGTCGGTGTCGATCTCGAAGTCGCCATCCAGCGTCTGCGCGACGCGAATCTCGAAGCCTCCGCCGACAAATCGCTCCGTGAGATCGCTGACAGCGGCAACCGGCACCCGCGCGACCTGCCGGCGATCATCAAGCCGTAGGGCAATGAACGCCGACAGATCGCCGTACGGGCTGAGCCGTCACACCATCCGTCGTGGTGATGCCTTGTCGACCAACTGTTTCAGCAGTCGGGCGGGGTGCTCGAAGCGGGTCAGCATGATCATGGCGGCGATGACGTAGAGCTTGTGCTCGGCCTCTTTGTAGGTCGGCACGCGGTAGCGCTCGAACACGCTCTTCGCGACTTCGCCGGCGGCGCAGTTGAGGTCGGTGATGTCGGCGGGCAGCGGGTGCATGTAGAGGGCCTGGCCGCCGTTGGTGAGCTTCATCAGGGCTTCGGTGCATTCCCAGTTCTTGAACTGGGCGTTGTGGGCCAGGCATTCTTTTTCGAGTGCTTCGAGCTGCTTGGACTCCTTGGCACGCAGCAGGGCGGTGCGGCGTTCCATGACCTGGTAGGGGGCCCAGCTCTTCGGGTAGACGATGTCGGCGTCCCTGAACGCCTCTTCCATGCTGTGCACCTTGGCGAACGAGCCGCCGGAGGCGGCGGCGTGTTTGCCGGCGAGCTGTTCGAGCTCGGGGATGACGTCATAGCCCTCGGGGTGGGCCAGCACGACGTTCATGCCGAAGCGGGTCATCAGCGTGATGATGCCCTGGGCGACGGACAGCGGCTTGCCGTACGACGGTGAATAGCCCCACGTCATGGCGATTTTCTTGCCGCGCAACGCGTCGAGCGAGCCGAAAGTTTTCTGGAGGTGCAACAGATCGGTGAGCGACTGGGTGGGGTGGTCCTGGTCGCACTGGAGATTGATGACCGCCGGCCGCTGCGGCAAGACGCCCTCCTTGAAGCCGGCGTCCACGGCACGCGAGGTCTCGGCCATGTACTCATGCCCCTCGTGGATGTACATGTCGTCGCGAATACCGATGACCTCGGTGAGGAAGGAGATCATGTTGGCGGTCTCGCGAACGGTCTCGCCGTGGGCCACCTGCGACTTGCTCTCGTCGAAGTCGAGCAGGCTGAGGCCGAGCAGGCTGGCAGCACTGGCGAATGAGAACCGCGTGCGCGTCGACTTGTCGCGGAAGTTCGAAACCGCGAGCCCGCCGCGGAAAACGCGTGCGTCGATATTCGCCCGCCACATCTCTTCCAGCGTCTCGGCGATCAGCAACACCGCGCGGCAGTCGGCGTCCGACTGCTTCCAAGTGTGGAGAAAATCCTTCTGATACAGCCCGGTCTTGAATTCACCCAGGCGCTCAATCAGCGCCATTGCGTTCTTAGCCGACATAACGTTCTCCCGTCATCCCTTCCCTAACCGTCCGCTGCCCTACAGCAGCCCCACGCGCTGGTTGAACTGCTCGATATACCGATCCCACTCGGCGACCTGGCCGAACGTCTCGGTCCAGAAGTCCGGCTCCCAGAGCTGACGCAGCTCTTCAACGTCGCGCTGCTGCTGTTCCACCCAGGTGAAGTACTTGAAGTTGTGCAGGGCCTTGCGGTCCTGGTAGTTCAGCTCGCGCAGGTTGTCGGTGGTGATGGCGTCGATGTGGCGAGCCTGGCAGACGGCGGCGTCGGTCGCGGTATAGGTGCCGTGCTCCTGACGCTGCTCCTCGACACGCGAGGCGTACAGCTCCATCGAGTCGGTCAGCGGCGTGAACAGAATGTCGCGTGAGTCCATCTCGTAGTATTTCGCCGCCTTGATGGCGCCGACCAGGTTGCAGATGCTCGAAATACCCAGCAACGGCAGTTGCTCGACGATCGCCGAGTCAACACCCTGCTTGTGCAGGTGCTCCAGGCCGGGCTCTTCGTTGAACAGCCGCAGAAGCTGCATGCACTGCTCATCGTCGATGGCGACGATCATGTCGGTGTTGCGGACGTTGTGGATCCAGGGCACGTGCTTGTCGCCGATGCCCTCGATGCGGTGGCCGCCGAAGCCGCAGCGCAGCAGCGTCGGGCACTGCAAGGCCTCGGTCGCGATGACGCGCAGGAACGGGTATTGCTTGCGCAGATAGTCGCCGGCGGCGATCGTACCGGCACTGCCGGTCGCGGAAACGTATCCACCCATGCGGCTGTTCGGCCCGGCCAGGCGCTTGTAGAGCTCTTCGATCATGGCGCCGGTCAGGTGGTAGTGCCAGATGGCGTTGCCGAACTCCTCGAACTGGTTGAAAATCACGCAGTCGGGCCGCGTCTTGCGGATCTCCCAGCACTTGTCGTAGATCTCCTTGACGTTTGACTCGCAGCCGGGCGTCGCGATGACTTCGGCCCCGATCGATTTGAGCCACTCGAAACGCTCGCGTGACATCTCTTCCGGCAGGATCGCGACCGCGGTGCAGGCCAGCAGCGCACAGTCAAACGCCCCGCCGCGGCAGAAGTTGCCGGTGCTGGGCCAGACGGCCTTCTGCGTGGTCGGGTCGAATGCACCGGACACCAGTCGCGGCACGAGGCAGCCGAAACCCGCTCCCACCTTGTGCGCCCCTGTCGGGAAGTACTTGCCAACGAGCCCGACGATGCGGGCGTCCACGCCAGTGAGAGCACTGGGGAACTCGATCCAGTTGCCGTTGTTGAAACCGCCGCCGTGGGCGACGGGCTCGTTCTTCCAGGTGATGCGGAAGAGATTCGCCGGATCGACATCCCAGAGGCCGACGTCGCGGAGGCGCTCCTTGATCTTGGCGGGGACCTTTGTGGGGTCTTTCTGCTGGGCGAAAGTGGGGATGATGATGTTCCGCTCGCGGCAGCGCTTGGCGGTTTTTTCAAGGACCTCTTCGTTGACTTGATCGATGACTCTCACCGGGTTTGCTCCTCATGCATCACATGTTCGCACGCCTCGGGCGCAATCGCATCGGAAGATGCCGTCCGAGGGCACGCGTCTCTCACCGGGACCCACCCGCTGGGGGTAGGTTTGGCCCCGCACTTGCGTCCGGGGTTCTGATTGGGGGCAACGGGCACCATCCGGCACCGTTTCGACACGTCGGGCCGTGGCCCTGTTGACCAATCGGTCGCTAACCGGGCTATACTACCCGCTCGGAACCACAAATTGGAGACCCTGGCCGTGTCATTCGTCACGAAACTAACCTGCGTCGCCTGCGGTGCGGAATATCCCGAGGGCGAGACCTTCACGTGTCCGGACTGTGGCGTCGATGAGGGCATCCTCGACGTGCAGTTCGACCTGGCCGCCATCAAGCGAACGCTGACGCGCGCGATACTTGCCGGCCGCGACCGCTCGCACTGGCGCTATCGCGAGCTGCTGCCGCTGGAGGACGAGTGTTGCCCGCGTTCCGGCAGCATTGGCTGGACGCCGTTGATTGAGGCACCGCGCCTGGCGGAGGTAGTGGGCGTGGACCGGCTGCGGCTGAAGGACGACGGCCGCAGCGCGTCGGGCTCGTTCAAAGACCGGGCCAGCTCGGTCGGTGTGGCGCGGGCCATCCAGGAAGGCTACACCTCGATCGCCTGCGCGTCGACCGGCAACGCCGCCAGCAGCCTGGCGCACTGTGCCGCCGCCGCCGGCTTGCAGGCCAACATCTTCGTCTCGCGGATCATCCCCGAGGGCAAG
>JAFGRR010000199.1 GCA_016935035.1 Phycisphaerae bacterium
AGGTCAATGCCACTGGCTTGCCGTACGTTCGGTTCTCTATTATCCACCTGCATATCTTGCCGAACTGCGGAATCGACGCGTGTCGCGGCTATGACCGCCGACGCAGCAGCGCGAGACATCCAACGGCGAGCAGCGTCAGGGCGGACGGCTCCGGAATCACGCGAATAACCCGGTCCTCGTTCAAGAACGAGAAGTACAACGCGTTGTCTGGGCCGAACTCTATTGCGGCAGTGATCCGATCACTATCGGCGAACCCGGTGCCGATTACGCTGGCAGTGCCGCTCGCTGTGCTGATCCGTAGCAGCTCGCCAGTATCGGCCTTGACCGTATACAGGTCACTTCCCCAAATGCCGCCCGGACCCATCGCGATCGGAACCGGGCGGGTGGTGGCAAGCCCGGAGAAGAACGCGTTGTCGATGAGCGTTCCATCTGAGTCGTACAGCCGAATCACGCCGTCATTGCCTGGAATGTACATACGATCCGACGCATCAAGTGCCAATCCACTGCCCCAGGCCGGACTGGTGAACAGCAGCACAGGCGCCCCGCCGTTGTAGTCCCAGACTGAGCCGTGGTCTTCGCCGATCAGCAGTCTGCCAGTGCTGTCAAACACCAGCTCATTCGGGTTCGGGATCGAGCTAAAGGGGCCGAAGAGCGTGTGGACGGACTGATCAGGGTTGATGGCGTAGAGACTGCCAGCGGTCCCGTTGGAGTTGCTGCCCCCAACGAGTACGGAGCCCGCAACGCCGCTGATGGCTCCGGCAGTGTCAAACAGCACGATATCGGGATCGGCGATCATCGAGTTGCCGTATTCGACGACCGGCGAGCCGCCAATACCGACCCGATGGATGTAGGTCGGGTCGGCTGATGATCCACCAGAATGGCCCAGATCACGGCCAACATACATGATGCCAGTTGGGTCAAACGTAATGCCCATCGCCCCCTGCGGCGACGCGTACTCTTGAATCGTGTAACCCGGAATACTCTGGGCCAGGGCGGTGTTTGCACCGACAACGATAGTCGCAGCTACAAGCGCGGCGTGAACCGTTACTTGTCGCATTTCTTGTCCTCCTTCAGGCTATCGATAATGAACGGCGTCCAATATTACGATAGATCGCTGCCCGAGAGCATCCAACAAGAATGCCATTTAGAATTTTCGTGTGTGGCGTAAGTTCTTGAGCGACAGGGTTTTAGGGTTGGCACAAAAGTGCGGTTTGCGGCCAGTTACAGGAGACCGGCAAGGCCCATGGGCAGGATCGGATTAGGCGCGGTGGTCTGGCGACCGTTCCGGTTGATCATGGCCCTGTCGAGCTTTGACCGGTGTCGGTGTCGATCTCGTGAGTGAGTGTAGACGCCGCCGCGCTAATATTGGAGACATCCACGCGACAGTAGTCTATGGCTCGTGCGATCGCCGCGCGCATGCTGCCCGCGTTCGCCACGTTCTTGCCCGCGATGTCGAAGGCCGTCCCGTGATCCGGGCTCGTGCGTATGCGTTCAAGCCCGAGCGTCACGTTAACCGCCTCGTGAAAGCTCAGCATCTTGACCGGGATCAACCCCTGATCGTGGTACATCGCCACGAAGCCGTCGTAGCGTTCGAGTGTCTCCGGTGTGAACGCGTTGTCAGGCGCCAGCGGGCCGAAGACGCGCAGGCCGGCGTTGTGCGCCATCGCCAGCGCCGGTTCGATCACGCGCTGTTCGTCATCGCCGAGTAGCCCCGACTCGCCCGCGTGCGGGTTCAGCCCCAGTACGGCGATGCGCGGCCGCTCGATGCCGTACCACTCTTGCAGCGCCCGGCTTAGCAGGTCGATCGGTTGGTAAACCAGACCGATCGTGAAGTGGTTGCGCAGTTCGAACAGCGGGATGTGCGTGCTGGCCAGGGCGACGCGCAGGCGCGGCGTGAAAAACGCCATGGTTACGCGGCGCGTGTTGAAGCGGTGCGCCAGTAGATCGGTGTGGCCGCGGAAGTGGTGCTTGGCCAGCACCCAGCTCTCCTTGCAAATCGGCGCGGTCACAAGGGCGTCGATCGCTCCCTCGCGCAGATGGCGAATACCCTCATCCACGAAACGGAACGAGGCGTTGCCGGCTAGCGCGTCTGGGCCACGCACGCCGTTGACGCGCGGCGTGCGAACGTCGTCGAAGTCGGCGACGAGTACGCCCGTGGCCACGCGCGGCCCGTGCTCGAACGGCTCACGCCACCAGAAGGGATTGATCTCAGCCTGGTCGGCCGCGAGTTCCAGAGCCTCGTGTAATCCGAAGACCACGTAGCGGGCGCGACGGCGCAGCTCGTCGTCGGCCAGGGCTTTGACGACAACCTCCGGGCCGATGCCCAATGGATCTCCCATCGTGATGCCGATGAGCGGCCGCGTTTCGCTGGTTTGGTCGCCGCTCATGGCGCCAGCCCCGCGTCGCGCAGGCGTTCCCAAGTGATGCCGCCCGAGGCCGCGTCGGGCCGAGCGGCGGGCAGGAACTGCTCAAGCCTACTCATCACCAGCCGGGCGAGAATGTCGGTCTCGATGTTGATTTGATCGCCCTCGCGGCGCCGCCCCAGCGTGGTCTCGGAGAGCGTGGTTGGGATGAGAGCCACCGAGAAACGCCGCGGCTCGACATCGACGATTGTGAGGCTGACCCCGTCAATCGCGACGGAGCCCTTCGGCACGATGCAGCCAAACAGATCTGTCCGCGTGCTCAGCCACAGTTTCCATTCGCCGCTGCCGCGGTCGATCTTGTCGACGGTTCCTGTACCGTCCACGTGGCCTTGCACGAAGTGGCCGTCGATGCGATCACCGAGGCTCAGGGCGCGCTCCAGGTTGACGAGTGATCCGGGTCTCAGGTGTTGAAGCGTGGAATGCCGCAGTGTCTCGGGCACGACGTCAAAGCCGCCGATGTCGCCGCGCGCGTCGCTGCGCGTCAGGCAGACGCCGTTGATGGCCACGCTGGCGCCGAGCTTGACGTCGGCGAGCAGATCGCCGAGACGCACATCGAGACGTGTGGCGCGGCCGGTCGTCGCGGTGGACGTCCCCTGACGCACGCCCATGACCTCACCGATGGTCTCGATTATTCCCGTGAACATCGCCAACGGCTCCCGCCGACCGCGCGTCCGCATGTCGCGCGACCGGACGTACCGACTCCGGTTTCACCGCTATTAAACGCCAAGAACACCCCCGCGGACAAGCGAGGGTGTTCCGATTTGTCGGGCGGCCGCACTGGCGAGCGCGGCGTGGTCCTGGATGACCGAGTCCTGAGGCCGTACCGCTACGGCAGCTCTCCCAGCGCATTCCAGATATCCTCGGCAGCGTCTCCGCCGATTCGCTCGATGAGGCTTGTCAGCCCCTCGGGGATGATCAGGACCGTGGACGCGTCTCCACCGACGGCAGCAACGGCAATGGCCTCGCTGATTTTCTGCTGTGTCTCTATCAGGCTGTTGAGGTTGTTTACCTGAAGGAACTCGACGATCGCCGCGGCCTCGTCATCCGTGAGTGTGAGATCGACATTCGGCAACTGCGGATTGATGAAGTCGCCGATGATCTGCACCTCGTCCGCCGTGAGACTGGTGAGTTGGTTGGTCGCGATCTTCGCCCCGGCCGTCAGGAGGTCTCCGCCGCCCTGGTTGGTCAAGCGCTCCGGGCCGGCGAAGGGCAGAACGCAGCCGTTAAGCCCTAGCACCAAGCCGAACATGATCGCCGACGTAATGACTCCCTTCATTATGCACCTCCGTGCTCTCATGGTAGCTGATCCTCGACTTCGATCGGGTCGAAGTCAACGAAAACATCTTGCAGGAAACCGTCCGGGATGTCCGGCAGCACGTCGTTAGCCGGATCATCGATGTACACCGACACCGCCGCGGCGCTGTCCAACGAGTGGTCCCTGAAGAACGTCACCACGGCGTCTGCCACAGCGTCGTCAACGTCGTAGTCCAGATCCTCGTCGGCTGTGGCGGCGGCGTCGTAGTAGTACTGGACCTCATCGGGCGTCAGTTCCGTGAAGCGGTCGCCAGTGATCTTCTCGTACGCCGACTCCAGGTCACCGCCGTATTGGTTGCCGTACGAGTCCCCGGACAGCAGGG
>JAFGRR010000200.1 GCA_016935035.1 Phycisphaerae bacterium
GCTCGACGACATCATCATAGTGGCTGCCGAAGAGTCCGATGTAGTTGTCAAAGCCGATGAAACGGGCCGGCGTGAGCACTTCGTAGTGGCACAGGCTGATGACCGCCGAGAAGAGGATCGGGCCCGCGCCGAACACGATGAACCCGATCAGCCACGGGCTTGCCGCGATGTAGCCTTCGAGCCACCCGCGACGTTGAAGGCCGAGCGCCCGGCGGCGCCGCTCCTGCACAATCGCCAGCGCCACGAACACCACGATGACGACCCCCACGTACAGCCCGATCAGCAGCGGCCAATTGATCAGCGGTCCGGTCGGCGGGTTGAACACGCCGTTTAGCGCGCTCTGCACGCGCCGCTGGCCGTAGTTCAACGCGTCGTATGGCGTTTTGGTGTGGTTGATAGCGGCCTCGGCGGCGCGGACGTGTTCGTTCCAGAGTTTCTGCCCGACCGGCGTGACCGGGCGGTACTTGCTGTTGGGCAGGAGCTTGATCATCCCGTCGAACGCCTGCACGACGTAGGGCGAGAGACTCGGATTGCCATCGACATACGTCGCGCGAGCCCATTCGAGGCAGCGCTTGTCCGGGTGGAGGAACGGGAAGAACGCCTGGCCTTGCGAGCGGTTGATCATCGCGTGGTATTCGTAGCGAATCCGTACCGCGTCCGGTGAGCTCAGCCACTTTATGAGTTCCCACGCGCCATCCTGGTGCTGGGCTGTGGCGGGAATCGCGAAGGCCCAGCCGCCACCCCAACCCATCGAACCGAAGCCGGTCGCCAGTCGCTTCTCGGGAATCGGTGCCGGCACGACACCGAAACGGTGGTCGGGCTTGAACGCGACGATGCGGTCGATAAAGCCATTCAGGTCGATGCGCATTGCGAGCCGCCCGGTGAGAAACGGATCGAGCGCCGGCCCGAGGCCCAGAGTCTGCATGCTCATCTGAAACGCCGTCGCGGCCCTGGCGCCGCCGACGATGTCGTGTGTGTCCGTCAGCCATTGCAGGGCTTCGACGATCTCGGGGCTGTCGAGCGTGCAGCGTGTCCCATCGGGCGACATGAAACTCGCCCCATTCAACCAACCGTACATGTACAGCCAACTGTTGCCGAAGAACGGGATGAAACCGATGGCCGCGAGTTGGCCGGTCTCGGGGTCGAAGCGCGTCAGCCTTGCCTGATAACAGTCCTGGTCGAAGATCTTCACCTCGCAGCGCCCCTGTAATTGCTGCGGGATATTGGAGAGGCCGTGTGGTTGATCGCGATCGAAGTCGATGGTGAACGTGTTCGCACTGACGACCTGCCGAATGCGTCCACGAAATACATGCACACCCGACACCAGCGCCACCACGTCGCCGACGCGCGCACCGGTCTTGCCGAGATCGACGGCGGCACCGTCCGGTACATCCTCGTTAACCGCCTGACGTCGCGTTAAGTCCTCCAGCACGACGCGTCCGTCGGCGCCAGCGTTACCATTGGCGTGCAGGATTTTGCGGCAGAGCTCTTCCCACGTCTTCGGTGGCCGGGCGTCGCCGACCTTGGCATTGCCCGCCAGCACGTCTGGATCGTCGGCCGTATAGACGAAGCCCGCGCGAATCAGCGGGTCGAACGAATAGAATAACGCCCGTGTGTCGATCTCGTTGGCGATGGCGTAGTTGGCCCCCTTGTAGATCGGCTCGTTCCAGGCGACCTCGAAGTAGTCTTCACGCCGAATGCCGTAGGGCTTGTCGCGATCGCGCTCGATGTACGGCGTCAGATCGCTGAAGGCGCCGCGGCTGGCCCACTCGACAATCGCGAAGCGATCGAAGTACATGACATCCGGCGGCTGCCCGCCGGCGACCCCGAGCAGGAAACGCGTCGGGTCCGCCGTGTCATCACGTGTAGCTGCCGCCCCCAGCCGCACGCTGTACTGAGGGTTGCGCCGCTCGAACTCGCGGATGACCGGCTTCATCGGATCGAAGAGCACCGGCTGCAACGGCATCCACATGACGAGTTCTGTGACCTGCTCGGCCTGCGAATTGAGTTCGGAGTGCGGATAAAGCAGATAAGCCAGCCCCAGTGCCAGCAGCACCAGCACCGGGATGCTCACGAGTGTTGCACGCAGACCTGCGAAAAACCGCTGCAACTGCTCCTCCATATCGCTGGTAGCCGGCCGCACGGGGTGCGTGACAGAATCGGCTGGTCGTCCTGATCCGAGCCGCGACCGTGAGGGAGCGGTTGCGTCGACAGCTTTCGGCCACTCCGTCAACCGCTTCCTGACGGGCGCGGCTCGGTTTGGCGACTGGCTGCCTGACGCCTCACGCACGCAGCCGCACGCATTCATCGGCCGCTGGGCGGCGACACGGGCTCGCGAGTACACTGTGTGCTTCGCGGCGGACTCTCGCTCGTCGCCGGAGGTTCTCACAGTGCGGAAGTCTCTCTCAGGCGAAGCATGGACGGTGCGAGCCGTTGGCGACCTTGCCGATGTGCCGGCCGCTGTTGCCGATGTTGAGTTTTACGCGAAAGTCCCCGGTTGTGTCCACACGGATCTGATGCAGGCGGGGCTACTCGAAGACCCGAACGTCGGCTTCAACGAACGCAAGCAGCGCTGGGTCGGCAACACGGATTGGCAATATCGCTGCGTGTTCGAGGTGGGTGCCGAACTGCTGGCGCATGAGCGCGTCGATCTGATCTGCGAGGGGCTCGACACCATCGCGACGGTTCGGCTGAACGAGGTCGTGCTCGGCGCGACCGCGAACATGCACCACTCGCATAGGTTTGACGCACGAGCGGCGCTGCAGGCCGGGCGCAATGAGCTGGTGATCGACTTTCGGGCGCCGCTGGCCCACATTCGCGAGGAGGAGCGGCAACGCGGCAAACGCCCCGTCAACGGCGATTGGGACCCGTATCCCTATATCCGCAAGATGGCAAGCAACTTCGGTTGGGATTGGGGCCCGCTGGTGCCGACCGTCGGCATCTGGCGCGATATCTACCTGCACGCTTGGAACGGCGTTCGCATGGCTAGCGTCCGCCCACTCATGAGCGGGCCGAGCGACGCGGGCGATTGGACTGTGAGTGTCCACGTTTCTTTGGAGCATTCAGGATCACAGAACGCCTGCTCACTTCTGGAAACCGTCCGGGCTGAAGCCCGGGGCTCCTCGTGTCGCGTCATCGCAGGTGTTGGTGCGACTGGAGGGAACGATGCGTCTGCTTGTGTGGACGTGCCATGCGGTGCGACTGATGTGACCATCACGTTGACAGTACACAACCCGCGACTGTGGTGGCCTGTCGGTTACGGCGAGCAGCATCTGTACCCGCTGGAAGTACGCATCGACGACACGGCGACCACGCTCGATGCCTGGTCCGCGTGCATCGGCTTCCGCACCGTCCGACTCAACACCGACCCCGACGGGCATGGCTCGGCCTTCACGATCGAGGTCAACGGCAGCCCGATCTTCTGCAAGGGTGCCAACTGGATCCCCGAGGGCATGTTTCCATCGGCACTTACGCCCGAGGTCTATCGGGAACGCGTGCAGCAGGCCCGCGATGCGAACATGAACATGCTGCGCGTGTGGGGCGGCGGTATCTACGAAGCCCCGGCGTTTTACGAGGCTTGCGACGAACTCGGCTTGCTCGTCTGGCAGGACTTCATGTTCGCCTGCGCGACGTACCCCGAGGAAGAGCCGTACCCGGCGCTCATCGAAACCGAGGCCCGCCACAACATCGCGCGCCTCAGCAAGCACCCTAGCGTCGTGCTATGGTGCGGCGGCAATGAGTGCATCTGGGCGTACAAGAGCTGGGGCTTTGGCTTCAAGCTCAAACGCGGGCAGACGTGGGGGCGGATGTACTACCTCGACCTGTTGCCGCGCCTAGTCGCCGGGCTCGACCCGACGCGGCCGTACTGGCCGAACTCGCCATACTCCGGTACGTTCGACGCCGACCCGCTTGATACTGACCACGGAAACAGGCACACCTGGGATGTGCGCATGGAGGACTACCGCCAGTTCGTGCCTCGTTTCGTCAGCGAGTTTGGCCACCAGAGCCCGCCGAACATGGCCACGCTGCGCGAAACCTGGCCGGACGACGCGCTGGCGATTGACTCGAAGATGATGGAACACC
>JAFGRR010000201.1 GCA_016935035.1 Phycisphaerae bacterium
ACTGCTCTTCCGTCTGGTCCGTGGCGGGTTGCGACTGCGGCTCGGCCTGGTTCGGGTCGGCGGATTGCTCCTGCTGGTCCTGCGACTCGCCGGCCTGATTCGGGTCACGCTGCTGCTCGCCGGCCTGCTGCTGCTGTTCATCCGACGGCTGTGAGCGGGGTTGCGATCGCGATGACGGCTGTGATTGCGGCTGCGATTGTGGCTGCGATTGTGGTTGCGACTGTGGCTGGCTTTCGGGTTCCTTATTTTCCTGCTCTTCGAGCGACTTCTTGATCTGCTGGGCGAGTTCGAGGTTCATCCGCGCGTCGCTCAGCGTCGGGTCCAGGCGCAGAGCATCGCGGTAACGCCCTATTGCCTGCGCAATGCCCTTCTTGGCGGCCGCCAGATCCATGATGCCCGCCGCCTGGCGTGCCTCGGCCAAATTCACATTGCCGAGGTTGTAGCGGGCCCGGGCCTCGAATGCCTCGTCACGCATGGTCGCCGCCCGCATCCACAAGTCGCGGGCGTCGTCGTACTCGCCCAGCTTGAAATGCGCCGCCGCCCGGTCGTGCAGCAGCTCCGGCAGCACCGCGGCCTCCTCTTCCGGGACGGCGTTGTATTGCTCAAGCGCCTCACTGTACTTGCCGGCGTCGTACAGGTCATTTCCCTTGCGAATCAGGTCACGCGCCGCCCCACCGTCCGCGAAACAGGCGGCCGACAGCAGCAGTCCGGCAATAGCCACGGCCATCATCCGCCAACCGGCGCGACACGTCTGCCTGCCGTGCATCATGCCGCCTCCCGCTTGCTCAGACGTACGATAGCCGCGGCCTTCGGAAATCGCCGCCCATCACGCAGGAACGAATCAAAGAGCAGCAGCGTCAGCGCCGCCACCGCGAACGGATAGTACCGCGACGGCTTGGCCACCTCTTCGCTCTCTTCGCTCTTGACCTCGATGGCCGACAGCACGCGGCGGTAAATCTCACCCAGATCGAACGTCCGCGTGCCGGCGGGTACGAAGACGTTCAGGTCCGAGATGCGCGCGATGGCGCGCAGGTCGTCAAAATTCGCCTTGGACCAGACGGTCTGGCCATCATGTTCGAGATACGTAACGCCGCGATCGCCCTCGATCGGGATGCGTGCCCCTTCTCGCTCGTCACCAAGCGCGATGGAGATGATCGGTATCTTGTAGTCTTCCCAGACGCCCTGGGCGGCCTGCACCGGATAGCTGTCGTGATCCTCGCCGTCGGTGATGAGCACGATGAGCTTGTGCGTGTCGATCGGCGATTCGAAAGCGTCGGCGGCCTTGCGGATCGCGTCGCCGATCATGGTGCCGCCGCGCGGCGCGCTCAGCGTTGAGACGTCATCGAGCGCCATTCTGAAAAAGCCGTAATCGGTCGTCAGCGGGCAGGTCAGGCTGGCGACGCCGGCGAACGTGATCAGTCCGACGCGATCGCCGCCGAGCGCCGGCAGCAGATCATCGCGAATCGCCACCTTGGCTCGTTCGAGCCGATTCGGGGCCAGATCGCGTGCCAGCATCGAGCGTGACACGTCGAGTAGCACCATCACGTCCACGTTTCGCCGGACGACACGTTGCTGCGTCTCACCCCAGCGCGGCCCGACAATCGCCATAACCAGTGCCCCCAGACACATCAGCACCAGCGTCAGCCGCAGCAGCGGCCTGAACCAGCCGATGCGCGGGGCCAGTCGATCCAGCAAGTGGGCGGCGGCGAAGATGCGCAGCGCCCGATGACGCTGCCACACGCCAAAGACGCCGATCGCAAACACGCCCAGCGCCACCCAGAGCAGGTTCGCCCACTGCAAGTTGTCGAACTCGACGTGCATCACGGGATCTTCCTCAACCACGTGGCGGCCAGAACCGTCTGCAAGGCCAGACACGCGAACGCCGCCAGCAGCCACGGCTGCGAGCGTTCCTCGCGCATCACGTAACGCCGCTCTTCGGTCCTGGTGCGTTCGAGCTTATCGATTTCGTCGTAGATTTTGGCGAGCGACTCGGGCGTCTGGGCGCGGAAGTACTGTCCGCCTGTGACGTCCGCGATCTTGCGCAGCAGGCGGTCGTCGGGCGCCACGCGCAGGAAGCCGATGCCCTGCCCGCTGCCCGCCATGATCGTGTACACGCGGATGCCGAGCGACTGGGCCAGGTCGGCGGCCTGCTCGGGCGCGATGGTGCTGGCATTATCCTCGCCGTCGGTCAGCAAAATCACGATCCGGCTGGTGATGACATGCTGCTCGCCGCTGCCGGCGGTACGCTTGAGGTCCTTGAGGCGTTCGACCGCCAGCGCCAGCGCGTCGCCGATCGCCGTCCCGTCCTCGCTTCGCTGGCCCACAATCTCGGTCGCGTCGACGATCTTGAGCAGGCTGTCGTGGTCGAGCGTCAATGGGCAGATGCTGTCGGCGTAGCGTGCAAAACGGATCATGCCGATCAGGTCGTTCGGGCGCCCACCCAGTTTGTCGTCCTTGTCATCACCGCCAACGAAACGCTTGAAGACCTCTTTGACAACATCCAGCCGCGTGACGGGCCGGTTGCCGATCGGTGTCATGTCACCGGCGGCCATGCTGCTAGATGTATCCAGCACCATCTGGATCGCAATGCCCTCGGCGTAAATCGCGTGTGCCACGTCGGCTTTCTGTGGTCGAGCCAGGGCCACGATGAGGGTTGCCAATGCCGCTGTTCGCAGAATCCGCAGCACCACACGCCACCTGCCGCGCCCGCCAGCCTCACGTAAGGCGGCCACGTTCGGGAACCTGATTACCGCGTGCCCCGCGCGCCGCGACCACCACCACCAGAACACCGGCAGCAGCAATAGTAGCAGGAACGCTTGCGGATGGGCGTATTCGATCATGCCGCCTGCCCTCCGCGTGTCTGATCCGGAATCGCGCCGGCCGTCGTCTGCACGAAGTTGCGGGCGGTACCGAGTGCCTGCACCGCCGCGTCAACGTCCGGCGTCAGGGCCGCGTACTTAACGTAATCGCACGCCTCCATAAACGGGCGCAGCCGCCCGACGTGCTCGCCGGGGAGAATGGCGTCGCCGCGTGCTAGCGTCGACAGGAACTCCTCCGTCGTCATGTCCGGCGCAGCGATCAGGAAGCGTGCCTCGATATACGCCCGCACGATCTCGCTCAGGCGAAAGTAGTATTC
>JAFGRR010000202.1 GCA_016935035.1 Phycisphaerae bacterium
AAACTCGAGGTCAAGACCGAGGCCCAATGGTTCGAAAGCGAGGGCCGCGGCTGGATCGGCGGGTTTGATACCAGCTTCCAGCGCGATGTGTACGGTGCGCTCGCCGGTCGATTGGGACGGACGGTGCCGTCGGAGTAACCGGGTCGGATCAGTATTCCGATCACGGTGAATCAGCGGCAAGATGCTGGTGCCGCGTTGTGCCGGCGCATCTTCGTGCCGGCTGAGGGTAGGTTTGCGCGATGAAGGGGCACGTTTCCGCTATTGACCGCGCACACGACGACATTGCCGCCGGCGACTACGGAATGGCGCGGCTGCGGCTGGCGTCGTACCTGACGAGTGTCGGTTACGACGAAACGCTGCTACGCCGGTTGGGAGAACTGTCAGCGGCGATGCGCGATCTCTGTCAGGCGGGGCGTTATTGGATCGGATCGTCGGCGGAAGGTGAGAGTGTCGAACGGGCAATCGCCGCGTTTGTGCGGATCAACGGCGGCGACAAACGTCGTATCCTGACGGCTTTGCCGCGGGCAGTGCAGCGGGTGGCGTTTGAGACCTTGCCGAGTGTCGCGCAGGCACGTTTGCGCGAGATCGGATTGGAGCAATCCCTTGGCAGGTTGCCAATGCCAGACGATCAGATGCCGATGGGATGGCGGGCGTGGATGGGCGGCGCGATCAGCGTTGCTCTTGGGCTGGGTATCGTCGGCATATTCGTTGTCGGAATCGGGACGGTCGTGTACTGGATCACCATGACGCTACTTGGGGGTTAACGGTCACTATCGGGCAGGTACTGAATCAGTCGCCCGTCCTTGAAAGGATGGGGCACCCGGTCACCAGCGCTCCGGCACAAACGCGTCTGGGACGTGCGTGATAGTGGGCTCGCCGATCTCCGGCAGCACTACGCCGACGACATCGAACCGACACACCTTATCCTCCCACCGATTCCGATGAACAAAGATCCGCGCGGCCTTCGCCAGATGCCGCCGCTGGGCGGCAGTTACGTGTTCGTGCGCAGGCAGCAACTTGTCATCGCTCAGCGTCTTAACCTCAACGAACACCAGCGTGTCACCATCGCGCATCACCAGATCAAGCTCGCCGACCGGCGTCTTGAACCGCCGTGTGATCGTGCGCAACCCACGCTTGCGCAGGTAACGCTCGGCGAGTTGCTCGCCGCGCTTGCCGAGGTCCTGGCGATTGTCCGGCATGCGCATCCCCAAATAGCGGCCGCCGCCGCTGGCGGCCGTTGAATACGATAAACGCCCATACGCCGTATTGCCAACGTGGCGGCCGACGTCTCATCGGCCGTCATGCCACGCAAGCGTATTGGTATTGCTATGGACGACACACGGGCGAAACCGCGCCCCCATAAATAAAACGGCCGCCACAGGGGGCGGCCGCTACGTGTTGGGTTGTGGGCGACGCAGGCCGCGAACAGCGCGGGCCGACGAGACGTCGGCCGCTACATCTGTCGCCGGTGGATGCTACGTCGCGGCCATGGCCGCGTCGGCTTCGCGTGCCTCGCTCTGCTTTGCCTGTTGGATCTTTTCCTGAGCCTCGGCGATGGCACGCTGCTTGGCGGCGCGGGCTTCGGCGGCGACGCGACGGGCCTCGGCCGAGATGCGGCGCTCTTTGAGCTTGCGGGCCTTGCCGACGCGGTCACGCAGGTAGTACAGCTTGCAGCGGCGGACCTTGCCGCTACGGGTGGTCTTGATCGACGTGACCTTGGGCGAGTGGATCGGGAAGATACGCTCGACGCCCTCGTTGCCGACCAGCTTGCGGACCGTAAAGGTCTCGGAGAGCCCATGACCGCGGCGGGCGATGACCGTGCCGCTAAAGTCCTGAAGCCGCTCCTTGCCACCTTCGACGATGCGAATCGTGATGATGACGTTATCGCCGATCTCGAAATCCAGGTCGCTCGGGCGACGGTACTTGTTCTCAACGACATCTAGCAGTGGATTGCGCATGGATCGGCTCTTCCTTTCGATTCCGTCAAGCGATGCGTTCCGCGGCAAACCGTTCCGCTCCAGCGGTGCTGTCGAGCATCTCGGGCCGGCGGGCACGGGTGCGGTGTTCTGATTGACTCTGGCGCCACGCTTCAATCTCGGCGTGATTGCCGGACAGAAGCACCTCGGGAACAACAAGGCCGCGATACTCTCGCGGCCGGGTATACTGCGGATATTCCAAAAGGCCCTGCTGAAACGACTCGTCGGCGGTGGCTTCGTCATTACCCAGCACGCCGGGGATGAGCCGCGCGACGGCATCGACAACGGCCATGGCCGCGATCTCGCCGCCGGTCATGACAAAGTCACCGAGGCTGACCTCAACGGGGTTGAGCAGCTCGACGATGCGTTCGTCGTAGCCTTCGTAGTGTCCGCAGATCAGCAGCAGCCGCTCGGCGTGCGCGAATTCGGTGGCGCACTGCTGGTCAAAGGAGCGGCCCTGCGGGGTCAAAAGAATTCGCAGGGCCGGTCGGGGGTCAAGTTTCTCGATCGTTTCGACAGCGTCGCAGATGGGCTGACACATCAGCACCATGCCGGCACCGCCGCCAAACGGGCGATCGTCGACTGTCTTATGTTTGTCGTCTTGGGAGAAGTCGCGGAGTTGGCGGTTGTGAATCTCAATGAGGCCGGCGGATTGCGCGCGCCCGAGGATGCTAGCCGAAAAGTACGGCTGCATGACCTCCGGAAACAAACTGAGCACGTCGATCCGCATGAGTCTGCCTATGCATCTTCGGCCGCAACCGCATCACTTGACCGTGATACCGTTCTTCTTCAGCAAGTCGCGTACAGTATCGGTCGGCAGCGCGCCGACGCTGAGCCAGTACTTGATCCGCTCCGCGTTCAGTTCGAGCTGCTGCTCGGCGACGCGGTTGGCCGGATCGTAGTGGCCGAGCTCTTCGAGCACGCGACCGTCGCGCGGGCTGCGCGAGTCGATAGCGTTGAGCCGGTAGAACGGCTTGTGCGTACGACCGAGACGCTTCAGACGAAGCTTGACTGCCATTACAACCTCCGGCGGGCGGCGGCACCGACACGGTGCGTTTACGCCTTGCTGCCACTGGACTAATGGTCTCCTGGGCCCCGGCAATGACGGGGCGAGTCTCGTAGAATAACCGCATCTGACGTGTCTGACAAGGGGCCAGATAATGGCATTCCACGCTGGCGCTAGGCTCCATGCTGCGGCTGACGTCTCGTGGGCCGGCTTCGGGGGCGGGCGTCGCTGGTTCTGCCGCGGAGGGCGTTCCGGCGGACTACGACCGCCAATGGCGGCGGCCGCTACCGGGCGGTGGTTACGCGGGACTGGTGGTAGTGCAGGACATCGGTGACAGCGTCGGTGGCATTGCGAGTTGCCTGCCACCCGGTGTCCGTACAGACCTTGGTGTTATCACCCCAGAGCACCGGAATGCTCTCGTCGTTGTCGTCGGGTGGGGGCGTCTGTTCCAGGCTGATTGTCAGGCCGGTCGCCCGGATCATCGTCTCAACCAGTTCGCGGCAGGTCGGGGCCGTGCCGGAGCAGACGTTGTACGCCTCATTCGGCCGCCCATTGAGCAGCAGGGCCTCGTACGCCTCGGCCACGTCCGCAACGTGCAGCACGTCACGCCGATAGTCGAGATCCGGCAGCTCCATGCGGTCGCCATTCTCACGCGGGTTCCAGTTGGCCAGTTGCCGGGCGACGGCGCCGAAGAAGAAGCGATCGGACTGCCGCGGGCCCGTGTGCGTGAACGAGCGGGCAATCGTTACGTCCAGGTGGTAATTGCGGTGGAACGTGTGAGCGATCGACTCGGCCGTAACCTTCAGCGAGCCAAACGTGCTGACCGGCTGCGTCGGCGTGCTCTCGGTCACCGGGGCGGTGCCGTCGCAGGCTCGGCCATAGACGTCACAGGCGCTGATTAGCAGCACGCGGCTACGCGGGATGGTTCGGCGGACTGCGTCCAGCACGTTGGCGGCGGCGCTGACGATCGACTGATAGGCGGTGAGCGGCTCGTTGGCGGCATCGACCGGGCGCGCAGTGCCAGCCAGGTGAATGACGCCGTCGGGCTTCATGCTGGCGATGACACGGGCTACATTGATGGCATCGCTGACGTCACACACCATCGCGCGAACAAAACGCTGCTCCAGGGCGAGCTTCCGGGCGCGGTTACGAACCCCGGCGATCACCGTATATCCCTGTTGGCGCAGATGTTCCAGCAGTGTTGCGCCAGCGAATCCATCAGCACCAGTGACCAGAATCGTTCGCATTATGTCAATCTCCCAGCCCAGTGGGACCAGCCTTGCAGCATCCCGCGTTGCGGGTGGCGCGATTTCGCCCTTTCTATCGGCACATGGTCGGCGGTGAGTTGGGGGGTGATTGGTATCCGGCGACAAAACGGCCGATTCTGCGGCCGGTTTTCGCCTGGTGGGCAGGGCGTGTCACAGGCCACCGAGACATTCGCGGACGCCGGCTTGACAGGTAGTCCATGGCGGGTAATACTGTAAGTATCCGCTTACGCTATGTATCCCCGGACCGAGTTTGCCCGCAATGGCTCGACCAAGCCTAACAACCGAGAAACGCCGGGAATTACTGCCGATCGTCGCGAAGACCTTCGCGGAACTTGGGTTTCGTCGCACCACGACGGCGGAGCTCGCCCGGCGTTGCGGAGTGCGAGAGAACATCCTCTATCGCCTGTGGCCGGACAAGAAGGCGATGTTCATCGCGGCCCTGGACCACGTCTACGACACTTCGGCCGAGGTCTGGCAGGGGCTCGTCCAGCAGCCGACGGACGGTCGGACGGCGGCCGAGCACGTCCTTGACCACGAATCGAAACACTACGGCTCGCTCGGGCATTACCGCATCGTCTTCGCCGGCCTAAGCGAGACGGACGACCCCGAGGTGCGGACAGCGTTGGCGGACATGTATCGGCGTTACCACCGTTTTGTCGAGCGACGACTCACGGAGCACCGGGAAGAGTCGGGCAGGCCCGCGAAAACGACCGCGGCATTGGCGGCGTGGGCGATTCTGGGGCTCGGGACCATGGCCAGCATCGGGCGCGAACTCGGGCTGATGAATGACGCCGTCCGAGCACGCTTGATGAAGGAAATCGGGCAGCTGCTGCTCGATGGCCGGGAAGTGTAGTTTTTTTGTCAATAACGTAAGTGGCTACTTACGTAGGCACAGAATAAGGGAGAATCACGATGCTTCGAACTCGTTCGATGTGGCTTGTTGGAGTGGCGGTAATTTCGGTGGCAGCGGCGGGGCTGCTGGCGGCAACGGCTTCTCAGTCCACCTCTTTGGCCAAGCACGGGCCGGGCTACGCCGGCTTTGAGAAGCTGGGCGACAAGGCGACGCTGACCGTGTTGCCGGTGGTGATGGGCGGCGAGGCCAATCGCGATGTGGCGGATGTCGTCGGTGCGATGCTCGAGGGCGCCGGCATGGACGGCATCCACACCGTTGACGGCACCTTCAAGGCGGCCGAGGAGACGACATTTGAGGAACTGCCAGCGGCGGTCGGAGCCTGGGTCGCCAAGCATCCCCCGCAGACCGACTACGCGCTCTACGCGGAGTTTCTCGGCGCGCCTCATACCAGTTTGAAGGAGATTCGCATGGTCGTGGTGGACAAGGCCGGCAGCTTCGTCTGGGCCGATCACCAGACGCCCGAATGCACGATCTTCAAACGCGTCAACCCGCGCAACCCGATGACGTGTTGCGTGCTGGTCGGCGAGTGCCTTAACGACGTGCTGCATCTGCCGAACGCGATCGGCACACCCAGCAAGGAAGGACGCATGGCCGCACGCTGGGCCGAGAAATCGGGCACGCCGTCGAACGAGGAATTCGACGCGATCAAGGACCGGCAAAAGGCGCTGAAGGCGGCGCTCAAGTCGGCGAAGCTGGAGGTATACCCAGTGCTGCTCGGCGGCACCGTGGACAGGGCCGGCGCCGAGCATCTGGTCGCGCTGATCAAGGGCGCCGGCCTGTGCGATGCCACCGTCGCGGGCACGGAACCCTGCTTCGAGATCAAGCCCAACTCAAACGAGCAACGCCGGCTGTGGGACCTCGCGAAGGCCTTCCAGACCCAGGTGCGCAAGGAGAAGCAGCAGGCCGACTACGCGCTATACGCCGAATACGCGATCGGCGGCGGCCAGGCGCATGCGGTCCACTTCATAATCTGCGACCGCTATGGTGAGTGGGTGGTCGTTGATTTCCAGAACAGCCACCACGACGACTTCAACGCGGTGAAGCCGGAATCGCGGGCTGATTGCGACGAGTTGGTCTTGCGGCGGCTGAAGGGCTATTTGCAGTAGGTGTCGGGGCGTCCTGTGCTTGGTGTGTTGCTCACGCGTGCGTGAGTGCTCGCGGCGTGTGATTGGCGTCTGAGTGATTGGCGTATGGTCGATCCGGGGCTGTCGCGGCGGGGCGCAGCGATGGCCTCGGGCGTGCGTTGCGGGGGTGTTTGGCGTTTGTTCGCATTGTGGTATGATGTCGCGGTCCGGTGGGTTCTGGGATGTGCGACATGGACGTTGCCAGTTTCCTTGCAAGGCTTCAAGCGGATCGACATTACCGCGGGCAAATCGCGAGCGTACGCGTGTTACCGGCGCGGGCGGCGGACTTTCGTAAGCCGACCAGCGGTCTGCCCGAGCGGCTACGACCGTGGCTGGCCGAAGCCGGCATCGAGCAATTATACGCTCATCAGGCCGAGGCGTACGACGCTATTCTCGCAGGCGAGGACGTTGTCATCGCGACGGGTACGGCGTCGGGCAAGACGCTGTGCTATCAACTGCCGATCATCGCGGCCCTGCTTGAGGATCGCGAGGCGCGGGCGCTGTATTTGTCACCGGCCAAGGCGCTGGCCTATGACCAGCTTGGCGGGCTGGAGCGCCTCATCAGCGCCAGCGGTCTAACCGACGCCGTCAAAGCCGCCTGCTACGACGGCGACACGCCGCAACACAAACGCCCGGCGATTCGCAGGTCGGCGAACATTCTGCTGTCGAATCCAGACATGCTGCATGTCAGTGTGTTGCCGTATCACGCCAAGTGGGCCGCGTTCTTCTCGCGGCTGCGTTACATCGTCCTCGACGAGATTCACAGCTATCGCGGAATCTTCGGCAGTCACGTGGCTGGCGTGCTGTGGCGGCTGTCGCGGCTGTGTGAACATTATGGCAGCCGGCCGCAATTCATCTGCTGCTCGGCAACCCTGGGCAATCCGCGCGAGCTGGCGGAAAACGTCACGGGCCGCCAGATGCGCGTCATAGATCAAGATGCCTCCCCACGCGGCGCCAAGCACGTGGTGCTGTGGAATCCACCCTGGCTGGAAGGAGCTCAAGTCGGCCGGCGCAGTGCGAATGTCGAAGCCATGCATCTGATGAAGCGTCTGTTGGAGGCGGGGGCCGGCACCATCACGTTCACCAAGGCCCGTGTCGTGACCGAGCTGATCTACAAGTTTGTCACGGACGCGTTGCAGCGCCGGCGGCCGGACCTGGCGGCCCGCGTACGCCCATACCGCGGCGGCTATTTGCCGAACGAACGCCGCGAGATTGAGCAGGGGCTGTTCAGCGGTCGCATTCTGGGCGTGTGCGGCACAAACGCATTGGAGCTAGGTATCGACGTGGGGTCGCTGGATGCGGCGATCGTGGTCGGCTTTCCGCGGACGTTTTGCAGCCTGTGGCAGCAGGTGGGGCGGGCCGGCCGCCGACAGGACGAGTCGCTCGCGGTCTTCGTCGCGTATGACGAGCCGATTGACCAGTATCTGATGCGCAACGCGCAGTTCGTCTTCGAGCAGCCGCTCGAACACGCGATCGTCGATCCGCGCAATCCGCACATTCTGGCGGCCCAACTGCGTTGCGCGTCGTTTGAATTGCCACTGTCACGCGAGGAACTTGAATCGCAGGGCGACACAGCGGCGGCCGTCGCCGAGGCTCTGACTGACGAAGACCAACTGGCCTTTTCGGCGGAGCGGTACTACGCGACGGCGAAGATCTCGCCGGCGGTAGAGGTTGACCTGCGGACGATCAGCGACGCGACGTACGCGATCGTCGATACGACCGACGGGCGCAACGAGGTGATCGGGCAGGTGGATTCGATCTCGGCGCCCGAACTGGTGTATCCGGAGGCGATCTACCTCCACAAGGCCGAGAGCTACATCGTACGCGAGCTTGACGAGGATTTGCGGACGGCCAAGGTCGAACGCTTCGAGGCCGACTATTATACCCAGCCGGTGCTGGCGGACGATTGCCGCATTACGCGCGAACGCGAAGACGATGAGACGGCCCTTGGCCGGCGTTGTTTCGGCGACGTGGTCGTGCAGTGGCAGACGACCGCATTTCGCAAGTTCAAGTACTACACGCAGGAGCTGATCGGCCAGACCAAGCTGAATCTCGGTCTGCAACGGATCAACACGACGGCCTGCTGGATTCAGCCGCCCAAGGCCGCTCTCAGCGCGGTGACCGACGCCGGCCATAAGGTTTTCGAGGCGCTGAGCGGCGTTCGCAACCTGTGCATGGTTACACTGCCGCCGCTGGCGATGTGCGATCGGTTCGACATCGGCGGGATCGTGGATTCGGCGCAGCTCGGCGTCTCGACGATCTTCATGTACGACCGCTACGAGGGTGGCCTGGGCTACGCGCGGTACGCGTACGATTGCCTCGAGGAGTTGCTGCACATGGCTCATGAACTGGTGGCCGGCTGCGCTTGCGAGGACGGCTGTCCCGGCTGCGTCGCGCCGCCGAATTTGCGCGTGCCGATACATCACGACCCGGATGTGTCGCGTGGATACGAGATTCCGAGCAAGGCGGCGACGCTGGCGCTATTGGGGGCGTGGGTAGGGGAGAAGAAGCGACGTAGCGACGTAGCGACGTAGCAACGAAGGGAACGACGAGGGCCGCCGCTGCGGAATCAGAGCCCGAAGCGGCAGCGAGGGACATATTGTCGTTAGCTATCAGCTCTCAGAAGAAGCGTGCTCTGCCGATCGGAGCCAGGCCAGTAATGGCCCGGCTGACTCGCTGAGACAGCTCACCCGCCAATTGCTGGGTGGGCTCGGATCGGCGCATCTTCGTGGTTGCCTCCGTCCCTGCTTCCGCCGTTTGACCCTATTGCGGGCGCCCACTAGAATCGCGGCACAGGGAACTCGTCGCCACCACACGTAGCTGATGGAGATCGTCAATGGCCGGACAGAACACACTGCACTTCACGGATGACAACTTCGAAGCCGAGGTCCTTCAGGCTAACACGCCGGTGCTAGTGGATTTCTGGGCCGAATGGTGTGGCCCGTGCGTCATGCTGGCGCCGACTATCGACGAACTCGCCGATCTCTACGCAGGCAAGGTCAAGGTGGGCAAGGTCGACGTCGACAAGGCTCAGCAGCTTGCGATGCAGTACGGCGTTCAGAACATCCCGACGGTTGTGCTTTTCGACAAGGGCGAGCCCGTCGAGAAGATCGTCGGTGCCCGCCAGAAGAAAGACTATCAGGCTGCCATCGACGGTCGCATCGGAACATCAGCGCCGTAGTCCAAAACGCCCCACGCGGCAGCGAGCGGCGCCCCCGCCAGAGCCCGAGCGGAAGCGAGGGGCATATTCAGGTCAGTGGTTGGTGTTCAGGGCAAACCGACGACGTACGTGCACACCCGATTCGAGCCGGGGCGGGAAGATGACGGTTTAGTTGTTGTGTTACGCGGTCCAGCACATGGGCCGCTCACTTGCCATAGCCCAGAAATACACGGTCATGGCGTCGTCCGAACCGCAACTAGCGTTACAGCTTCGATTCCACCCAGTCGCAGATCGGCTCGAAGCCTTCGGTGCGTAGCGAACTGACTTCCCAGATGGGGCGGTCGTCGTCGAGGGCGTCGCGGAGTTGACGCACGGTTGTGTCGGCCCCTTCCAGATCGACCTTGTTCAGCACGAGGGCGGTCGCGATCTCCAGCACGCCGGCCTTCGTAAACTGCACGGAGTCACCCGCCCCCGGCATCAGAAGCAGCAGAACATCCGGCGCCAACTCGCGCACCTGCACGTCGTTTTGGCCGGCGCCGACGGTTTCGACAAGAACCACTTCGTAGCTGGCGGCGGCGAAGAGTTGCGCGATGTCGGCGCAGTGCGGCGCCAAGCCGCCCGCCTGTCCACACGATGCCAGACTGCGGACGAAGAGGTCGTGGTCCGGCTCTTTCGACATCATGCGCAGGCGATCACCCAATACCGAGCCGCCCGTGATGGGGCTGGATGGATCGACGGCAATGACGGCGACGCGTCGCTTGCGCTCGCGGAGTTGCCGAGCGAGTCGGCCGATGAAGGTGCTCTTGCCAACGCCCGGCGCGCCGGTGACGCCGATAAGCGCCACTGGTGACTGCGGTTTTTGAAGCTGTGAGAGGAGTGTTGTGTCACCCTCGGCGATGCGCGTGATGGCGCGGGCCAGGCCGACATCCGTGCTCAGATCGGGCGTTCCGTTGGTTTTGGCTTGTTCGGAGCGACGTTTGGCGGCCAGTGCGCGGATTTCATCGACGATTTTGGCCGTCGGTGTGCCGGGCGTGAAGATGCCGGCGATGCCCCTGGCGCGCAACGTCTTCTCATCGTCCTCGGGGATGATGCCGCCGACGACCAGCGGAATGTCACCGATGCCGGTCTGGGCGCAGAGCCGTTGTACCTCGGGCATGATCGTCATGTGCGCCGCCGACAGCAGGCTGACGCCGATGATGTCAACGTCCTCCTGGGTCGCGGCGAAGACGGTCGAAGCGGGCGTCTGCCAGAGCCCGGTGTAGATGACCTCCATGCCGGCGTCGCGTAAGTTGCGCACGATGAGCTTTGCGCCGCGGTCATGTCCGTCGAGTCCGATCTTCGATACGAGTACCCGGATGGGTCTGGTCATGTCAGCTCCCGCGAAGTGCGTTCAAAGGACGCGGCCGGCCAGCGGTCGACCGCTGGCGATTTTAGGAAATGCCGCGATTGACAGCCAGTGGTCGGCGCGGGACATTTGGTTCGTGGAATCCGGGGTGGTACGCTGCCGACGACGCGTCTGCGTCGACCAACGGGCCGTTGCTCCCTCCTTGTGATTGTCGTCCGAGGGTCTCGCGCGGGGCGTTTGGCGTGAGTGAAGCTGCTATGTCGGCGAGGCATAAGCCGATCATCGGTATCTGCGGCGGCATCGGTGCCGGGAAGTCGACGGTGGCGAGAGTTTTCGCTGAACTCGGCTGCCTGGTGATCGACTCGGACGCACAGAGCCACGAGGTTCTGGGCCGGCCGGAGGTCGTCGCGCAACTGCGCGAGTGGTGGGGACGCGAGGCGCTCACGGAAGCTGGCGAGCCCCGGCGTGACTGGATTGCCCGCCGGATTTTCGCCGATGAGAGCGAGCGTCGGCGGCTGGAATCGCTCTTGCACCCCTTGATTGTGAGGGAGCACCACGCTATTATAACGCGCAGTAAGTCGGACCCAGCGGTCAAGGCCATCATCCTCGATTCCCCGCTATTGCTCGAAAGCAACCTCGACGGCCTGTGTGACAAGATCGTTTATGTCCATGTGAGTGAAGAGCAGCGGCGGCAAAGGCTGCGCAGCGCGAGAAAGTGGGACCCGGGCGAGCTTGAGCGGCGCGAACAGTGCCAATGGCCGCTCGAACGAAAGCGCGGCCGGTCTGACTTTGTCATCAGTAATGAGGGATCAGCCGACCAGTTACGCGGCCAGGTCGCCGATATTCTGGAAGAAGTTCTGGCGTAACTAATTTCCCCGCGGATATTCCGTTTGAGCAGGTGGCGCCACTGGGGCGTGCTCTGGAGAGCCCAGCGTCACGATGAAGTTTTGTGGAGTCATACCAATGGCCAAATCGTCAACACGCACACGCGGCAAGAAAAACTTGCAGGACGTCATCGAGAGCATCCCCGAGGACGAGGATTCCGTGAAGGTCGAAGAGACTGACACGGACGACGAATCCAAGTTCGTCGATGGGGAAGCCACCGACGAGGCGGCCGACACGCAGGACAAGAAGTCGTCCGACGACAAGCACGACAGGGGGGCCAAGAAGAGCGCCCCACGCCGCAAGAAACGCGGCGACGACCTGCCTGACGATGCGTCACAGCTTGATCGCGAGACCCACGAGAAGTACGAGCGCATCAAGCGCAGCGAGTTGCACATCACCGATTTGCAGAAGATGAGCGTCGCCGAACTGCATGAAGTCGCGAAGGACGAGCACGTCGAGGATTACGTCGGCCTCACCAAGCAGGACCTGATCTTCAACATCCTCAAACGCCGCATCAACCAGAACGGCCTGCTCTACGGCGAGGGCGTGCTCGAGATTCTGCCCGACGGCTTCGGCTTCCTGCGCAGCCCCGAGTACAACTATCTCCCGTGCCCGGACGACATCTACGTCAGCCCGTCGCAGATTCGCCGCTTTGGCCTGCGGAATGGCCACATCGTCGCCGGCCAGATTCGGCCGCCGAAGGAGTCCGAGCGTTACTTCGCGCTGCTGCGTGTTGAGGCGATCAACTACGAGGCGCCCGAGACGGTCACCGAAAAGACGAACTTCGAGGATCTCACGCCGCTGCACCCGAACGAACGGCTGTTCCTGGAGACCACCAAGGAAGAGCTGAACATGCGGATCGTCGATATGGTGACGCCGATCGGCAAGGGTCAGCGCATGCTGATCGTTGCTCCGCCGCGCACCGGCAAGACGGTCCTGCTCCAGAAGATGGCGAACGCGATCTCGACCAACCACGAGGACGCCAAGGTCATCATCCTGCTGATCGACGAGCGGCCCGAGGAAGTGACCGAAATGCAGCGCGCGACGAAGGCCGAGGTCATCAGTTCGACCTTCGACGAGCCCGCCAGCCGGCACGTCCAGGTTGCCGAGATGGTGCTCGAAAAGGCGAAGCGCCTCGTCGAGTACGGCCACGACGTGGTCATCCTGCTCGACTCGATCACGCGTCTGGCCCGAGCGCACAACACCGAGGTCCCGCACTCAGGAAAGATCCTCACCGGTGGTGTCGACGCCAACGCGCTGCAAAAGCCCAAGCGTTTCTTCGGCGCCGCCCGCAACATCGAGGAGGGCGGCAGCCT
>JAFGRR010000203.1 GCA_016935035.1 Phycisphaerae bacterium
AAGCCGCGATCTGTGAGGGCGTTCGCCGCTTTGAGCAGGAGTACATGGGCCGCGGCCCGAAGGACATCCATGCGCACCTGATCGACGATTTTCTCGTGGTTCGGCTCCAGGGCGTGCTGACCGCGGCCGAGCAGCAATTGGTGGGCTCGCTCCCGGCCGAGAAGGGCCGTGAGTTGCTGAAGCAGGTCCGCACCCAGTTGGTCGAAACCGCCCGTTCTGTGCTGGAAACGATGGTCGAGGAAGTCACCGGCGTGGACGTCATCAGTCTGCACCACGACATCAGCACGCTGACCGGCGAAGAAGTCGTGCTTTTCACGCTCGCCACCTCCCCCGTGTTCCGCGACAAGAAATCCAAATGACGCCCACCGCCGCGTCGGTGGATGGTGCTAAATCGGAACCACCGCCAGGCGCCGTCGCGAATCAGCCATGCCGGAGTCTGGCGGCTGGTGGCGACGGATGCGAAGACGGCCAAAGGCACGCGGTTGCACACCCCCTGTTTGGCCATCTTGGTTGTCAGGACCATGTGGTTCGCCGGCGGGCAGCGGACACGTGTTGGTGGGGGGGATCCGGACGCCCTGCATCCCACGCCTCCTTGCTAAACGTATTGAAACGCAAGTAAGTGAGCCCGGCATGGGTTTTTCAACAACCCCGCTGTCCCTGATTACCCGTCCCGAATCACCCCCAATTGCCTCAGTTGCCCCCGAAGAGCCCCGGGCTTCTACCCGGACGGTCCTGTGGTTGCGGCACGCGCCGCATGAGCCTGGGCAGCTACTTACCCCATCCAGGTGGTCGGGAACCACGCTCGCCATACGATCCATGCTCCTGCCGCGAGAAGGAGAGGAGAGCAACGAACGAAGAGCGAGTGCACGCGTCGTTGTTGAAGACGTAGTGCCGCGAGAATGCTGCCATAGATCCCGCCACATTCAGAGCACCGGCGGGACGCCTGTGCCACCCGCAGATTGAATCTGCCACCTACTGATCGAAGGCGCCGGTTACGTCGGTGGGGAGGTCGCCGGCGATTACGTGGGCGCCGGTTTCGGTGATTGTTATGTCGTCTTCGATACGGATGCCGAACTCGCCGGGGATGTAGATACCGGGTTCTATGGTCATGCACATGCCGGGGCGGAGCGTTTCGCGGTTGCTGCCGACCAGATAGGGGGGTTCGTGGCATTCGATGCCGATGCCGTGGCCGAGGCGGTGGGTGAAGAACTGACGGAAGCCGGCGTCGGTGATTACTTTGCGGGCGATTTTGTCGAGTGATTCGGCGGTGACGCCGGGACGAGCGGCCTCGATGGCGGCGGCCTGGGCGGCGCGAACCACGCGGTAGGCTTCCCTGGCACGGGGGCTGGGCTCACCGATGGCGTAGGTGCGGGTCAGGTCGTTGTTGTAGCCGCTGGTGAGCGTGACGCTATCGACGACTACGGTGTGGCCGTCCTCCAGCGGGGAATCATCGACCTCGTGGTGCGGAATCGCGCCGTTGGGACCGGTCTGGATCATGGGGGCGGCGTTGAGGCCCTCGGCGGCGAAATGCTCGCGGACCTGCCGCTGCAAGCCGCGTTCGGTGACGCCGGCGCGGACCATCTCACGCATCTTGAGAAAGACCTTCTCGCCGCGATTGTGGGCCTGCTGCATGATGTCCAACTCGGCGGCGGACTTGCAGATGCGCACCTGGCGCAGCAGGGCTTCGCCGGAATAGAGCTTGTAGCCCTTGAAGATGTTCTGAAAGCGCGACCAGGCATCAATCCACGTGCGGCCGTCGACGCCAATGTTGCCGTCCTTGACGCCGGCACGCAGTAGGGCCAGTGCCAGGGCGGCGTAGGCGTCGTGGTGCTCTTCCCACGTGTGGATCGCGGGGATCGAGGTGTCCTCGACAATGCCGGGCTTCTCGAATGCCGGACAGACGACGATCACCTGTCCGTCGCGTGTGACGGCGCCGCAGACGAGACGGTCGGAACTGCTATGCGCCGTACCGGCGAAAGCGAGCATGTTGGACGGGTGAAAGAGAATCACCGCGTCGACGTCTTCCTTGCGCATCAGTTCCGCGAGGTGGGCAACGTGTTCGCGTACGATCGGCTCGGGGATCGAGCGGTCAATAGCCATCATGATGCGGGCGACTCCGTCAGATTTGCGTCGAGGTACGCATGGGCAGCGGCCAGAACGCGCTGGCTGACCTCGGTGATATCACCGTCGACGATCGCGCCAGCACTGGCGTGATGTCCGCCGCCCTTGAACTGCCTGGCGAGTTCGAGCACGGAGAGGCCGCGTTCGCCGCGGAAGTTGACGCGGACCTTGCCGCGATTGCCCTCGCTCAGCAGCAGGGCGATGTTGACGCCCTCGATCGAACGCGGAATCTCAACCTGGTCGTCGATGTCGTTGGCGTTGCAGCCGGCGTCGTGAATCTCGTCATACGACGCGCTGCTCCAGGCGACGCGTCCGTCGTCCGAGAGATTCGTGTTACCGTAGACGACCTTGAGCAGGGCGAACTCGCTTGGGCTGTGGCTGCGGTGGAGTTGCTCGCAGACCTCCTGGACGCGCGCGCCGGCGGCAGACAGGTCAGCGGCGACCTGCAAGCTGCGCGGCGTCGCGTTGACCAGCGAGAAGCCCTGCGTGTCGGTGTGAATGCCGGCGTAGAGCAGCGTGGCGATCGTCGGTGTGACCTGGCAGCCGAGGGCACGCAGCAACTCGTAGATCATCTCGGACGTGCTGCTGCGTTCACCCGACGTCCAGTTCCACTTGCCGTACTGCGTATTGGTGGCGTGGTGGTCGATGTTGCAGATCGGGATGCCCTGCACGGTATCGAGCCCGCCGGGGATGTTGAGGCGGGGCTCCTTCGCCGTATCGACCGCAATGAGCAGGTCACACCCGCGCAATTGCTCGGGCGTGGCCGCTTGCAGGCCGGCCTGGTGAACGAGGTAGTTCAGCCGGCGCGCGACGGTCTCCGGCGGCAACACCGCCAGGGGCGTGATATCCAGTTCGGGCAGCGCGAGCCACAGCGCCCCGATCGCGCCGACGCAGTCGCCGTCCGGGGTGACGTGCCCGGCTAGGGCGACCTTGTGCCCGCCGCGAATCGCGTCACAAATGGCGGCCGGCGCTACCAACGTCTCGGCGTCAGGTTTGTGTTTCATGGCTATTGCTTCATCGACTTAATAAGCAAATCAGCGACTTCGGCGCGGGTGAATTCCACCGGTGGACGCTCGCCGCTGACCAGCATCTCGCGGACCTTGGTGCCCGACAGGAAGACGCGCTCTTCCGGCTTGCTATTCGTGGTCTTGGCGCTGGCCATGGCGCCGGACTTCTTGCACCAGAAGGAGTGCTCGAATTTCAGCGGCGTGATGCCGATCTCACCAGGCTCGAACTCGTCGAAGATTTCCTGGGCGTCGTAGGTGCCGTAGTACTTGCCGACGCCGGCGTGATCGCGGCCGACGATGAAGTGCGTGACGCCGTAGTTCTTCCGGACCAGCGCGTGGATGATGGCCTCGCGCGGGCCGGCATAGCGCATGGCGGCGGGCCAGACCGAGAGCATCGTGTTCGCGGCGCTGTAGTAGTTCTCGATCAGGATCTCGTAGCAGTGCATGCGCACGTCGGCTGGAATGTCGCCCGCTTGCGTCTGACCGACCAGCGGGTGAATCAACAGGCCGTCTACGATTTCCAGCGCGCACTTGGTGATGTATTCATGCGCCCGGTGAATCGGGTTGCGCGTCTGGAACGCCACGACCGTTTTCCAGCCCTTGTCGGTAAAGGCCGCCCGTGTCTGTGCCGGGGTGAGGCGATAGTCCACGAATTCTGGATCATGCCGTGGTGTCAGCACTTCGAGGTTACCGGCCAGGCACACGTCGCCTTGCGAAAGCACGATCGCCACGCCGGGATGGGCCTCCTCGGTCGTGCGATAGACCTTCTCGCACTCTTTCGTCTTGTCGTGGGCGTACTTCTCCTTGACGGTCAGGACCGCCAGGGCGCGGTCGGCGTCGTCGGTCAGCACAACCGGCTGGCCGAGGTCGATTTTGTCGGCGGTGGCCTTATCAACCGAGCACGTGATCGGCACGGACCAGGGCAGCCCGCTGGCCAGCCGCATGCTGTCGCAGATGCTGTGGAACTCGGCCTCGCCGACGAAGCCCGTGAGCGGGCTCATGGCACCGACGGCCAGCAATTCGAGGTCGCACTGCTCACGCTCGGGCAGCTTGATCCGCGGGGCCGATTTGGTCTCGGCCTCGAGTGCGGCGCGGCGTACGGAGTCCGCGATGAGGTTCACGAGTGTGCCGCCATGGGGCGGAATAAGGCCGTGGTGTGACATCCGATTCTCCCAAATAGAGCCAATAGGTGCACGGACAGGTGCTGCCGTCGCCAGTCGGGAACCACACAGCATAGGGAAAAGCGGCCGAAATCTCAAACCGGCGTTCGAAGCGGGACGGGCCTTGCACAAGCGGCGTCCGACGCTAGCCTATTGCCCATGTCCACACTCCTGAACAAGAACGAATTGGTCGCCGCACTCGAACGCCTGGCCGCGGACATCGCGGCGGCACTGCCGCAGGGGGCTCCGCTGGCAGTGGTCGGCATTCGACGGCGTGGCGAAACCCTGGCACGCCGGCTTCTGCCGCTGCTGGAGAAGGTCGGTACGCCGTCCCAACACTACGGCGTCCTGGATATCACGCTGTATCGCGATGATCTGACGACGATCGGTCCGCACGCGGTGGTGCGCGGCACCGAGCTCGACTTCGATCTGAAGGATACGTGGTTGGTCCTGGTGGACGATGTGCTTTTCACCGGACGCTCGGTGCGCGCGGCGTTGGACGCGCTGACGGACTTCGGCCGGCCGCAGGCGATCCGCCTGGCCGTCCTGGTGGACCGCGGCTGGCGTGAGTTGCCGATCCAGCCGGACTTCACCGGGCTGCGCGTCGAGACGACGCGCGATCAGATCGTGAAGGTGATGCTCGAGGAAGTGGACGGCGTGGATGAGGTCGAGTTGCATGAGTGAATCTGAGAACGGTACGCTGGTCTGGAAGCGCAAACACCTGCTGACGCTCGAGGAGCTGTCGCGCGAGGAGATCGTCCACATTCTCGATACCGCCCACGGGTTCGAGGAGGTCTCCACTCGCAGCGTCAAGAAAGTGCCGGCCCTGCGCGGGCACGTCGTCGTCACGATGTTCTTCGAGGACAGCACGCGCACACGCATGAGCTTCACGCTGGCGGCGCAGCGGCTGTCGGCGGACATTCTCGATTTCTCCGAGAAAATGTCATCGACCAAGAAGGGTGAATCACTGCGCGACACCGCCCGCAACATCGAGGCCATGGGCGTCGATATCATGATCATCCGCCATGGCGCCGCCGGCTCGGCCCGCTCGCTTACCGAGTCGGTCAACTGCTGCGTCGTCAACGCGGGCGACGGCCAGCACGAACACCCGACGCAGGGTTTGCTCGACCTGTACACCATTCGCCAGCGCAAGGGCAAGGTGGAGGGCTTGAAGGTCGCGATCGTCGGCGATATCGCCCACTCGCGCGTGGCCCGCTCGAACCTGCATGCACTGCTCAAATGCGGTGCCGAGGTCACTTTCGTCGGTCCGCCGGCGTTGGTCCCCGGCGTCTTCCGCGAGCTTGGGGCGAAGGTGACGCACGACTTCGACGCCGTGCTGCCCGAGATGGACGTCATCAACATGCTGCGCATCCAGCGCGAGCGCATGACCAGCAACGCCTTCCCCAGCACGCGCGAATACGTCCGCCTGTTCGGCATGAACGCCGAACGCTTCAAACGCTGCAAGCCCGACGTGCTCATCATGCACCCGGGCCCCGTGAACCGCGGCGTCGAACTCTCGGCCGACATCGCCGACGGACCGAACTCCAGCATACTGAGCCAGGTAACCAACGGTCTCGCGATCCGCATGGCTGTCCTGTTCCTCTGCCAGCAAGCCGCCTCGGCCTGAGGTGTCAGCCAATCAGGACCCCGTCCGCTAGGACGGGCTCGTCATTGCCAGATGTGCGCGGCGTATTGTCCGATGCTACGACTATCACTCGACTCAGCGCATTCGGAAGTCAGGAGCAAAGAACAGGGCCGAGAGCGAAGTCTCGGCCCTGGGGCGAACTAGTCTGGCTGTCGGTCTTGCGCTGTCTATACCCGCGTTGCCTGCTTGATTGCCGGCGGGTTCTTCGGCTTTGAATTCTCACCCATCGCGGGGTTCGCCTGGGTCTCGACGTCCTTGATGCGATCGACGACGTCCATGCCCTCGACAACCCTGCCGAACGCACAGTAGCCCCAGCCGTCACTGCCGGGATAGTCGAGCATCTCGTTGTCGGCGACGTTGATGAAGAACTGTGACGTGGCCGAATGCGGGTCGGCGGTGCGCGCCATTGCGATCGTGCCGCGGGCGTTCTTCAGGCCGTTCTTCGATTCGCATTGGATGGATGGCCGCGCGCCTTCGCGCTTTGGTTGAAAGTCCGGCGTATGCCCGCCGCCCTGGATCATGAATGTCGGGATGACACGATGGAAGATCGTGCCATCGAAGAACTTGTCATCGACGTACTGGAGGAAATTCTCAACGGTACGCGGCGCGGCCTTGGCGTCGAGCTCGAGCACGATCGTGCCCCAGCTTTCGTCGCCTTTAGCAATCTCGAGCGCCACGCGCGGCAGTGCGGTTTCAGAGGCCACTGGTAGTCTCCCGTGGTCAGAGTGCCATAGCTTTTCCCAAGATCAACCAGAGCCGCGCCCGTAAGGAAGCGGTTGCCGAAGAAGTCGGTCGGTTCTTGACGCAACCGCTCCCTCACGGTCGCGGCTCGGATCGTTGAGCCGACTTGGGGGAGTTCTACTTACCTTCGATACCGAGCAATTCAACGTCAAACACGAGGACGGCCTTCGGCGGAATGTGCGGCGGGCGGCCCTGGGCGCCATAGGCCATTTCCCAGGGAATGATGAGCTTGCGCTTTTCGCCGACTTTCATAAGGCCGACACCCTCAGTCCAGCCCTTGATGACGCGATTCAGGGGGAACTTCGCGGGCTCACCGCGATCGACCGAGCTGTCGAACTTGGTGCCGTCCAGCAGCCAGCCGGTGTAGTGCACGCTGACCGTGTCGGTTGGGGCGGGCGACGGGCCGGTGCCTTCCTTCAGGATGATCGACACCAGGCCCGAGTCGGTCTTCTCGGATTTCTTGCCGGCTTCCTTCTCGGCGTTGGCGATGAATTCCTGCACGATCTTCTCCTGTTCGGCCTCGGCCTTGGCCGCCGCTGCCTTCGCGGCACGTTCCTCGGCCTCAAATGCGTTCGCCGCGCTCTTGGACATCTCCTCCAGGGCCGCGCGGTTACAGTCGCCGATCACCTTGGCGGACTTGACCACGATTGGTGTCGTGGGCGTAACCGCCGGATGCTGTTTCGGCGTTGGGTACTTGGGGTGGTACATGGTCTCGGCCGTGCGGATCTTCTCGACTACGTCCATGCCCTCGACGACCTTGCCGAACACCGCGTACGCGGCCCCGCCGCCCATCGGGCGGTCCAGGTTGTACTTCACGGTGCCGTTGTTGTCGGCGACATTGATGTAGAACTGCGACGTGCCGGAGTTCGGCTCATTGGTGCGCGCCATCGCAATCGTGCCGCGCGTGTTGGACAGGCCGTTCTTCCACTCATTCCAGATTCCGTCGCGCAGGCCCTCGCGCTTTTCGCCCATGTCGGCGTCGTAGCCGCCGCCCTGGATCATGAAGTCCGGGATGACGCGGTGGAAGCACGTGCCGTTGTAGTAGCCGTCATCGACGTACTTGACGAAGTTCCAGGTTGAGATAGGGGCCTTCTCGGCGTTGAGCGCCAGGACAATCGTGCCCAGTGCGTTCTCGCCCTGTACGATTTCGAGCGCGACGCGCGGTCCCTTGGGCGGGGCCTCGTCCTTGTCCTTGGCAACAGCCGCCGGCTGCGACTGTGTGGTGTCGTCATCGGCGATGGCCAGCGTGGGCCCGGCCAGCAGCACGCCCGCGCAGACCAGCAGGCCCCACGGTCGGCAATGGGAGAGCATCTTCAACATTTCGGTTTCTCCGATACGAAAGGTCAATCCGAGGATTGGCGTCAGGAAATAGCGCTTAGCATGGAAGTCTAATCGCCGATGGCCTCGGCTGCCACCCCGCCGAGCTGGGCGTAGAGGTCGTCCGGGAGGCGTGTTGGATGCCCGTCGCGTCCGACGAGCGCCAGCACCGAGCTTGCCTCCGCCACCAGCCGCCCGTCGCGCCTCAAGGCGTAGTTGTGATCTACGCGAAAGGGTGTCAGACGCGTAGTCGTGGTCGTGAGCGTCAGCAGGTCGTCGTAGCGGGCGGGGGACCGATAACGACAGTCCAGGCGGGCGACGACGTAGAATAGCTGCCGCTCTTCCATGTCGCGGTAGCGGATGCCGCACAGCCGCAACAGCTCTGTCCGGCCCATCTCGAAATAGACGAAATAGCGCGCATGGTGCAGGTATCCCATGGCATCGACTTCGGCATAGCGCACGCGGATCTCGATGTCACAGGTGGCGAGTGGCTGGCTCAAGGCTACTCCTCGGCTGGCTTGGCGTCCTTGTGTTTACCGTCACACCACGGCATGTTGCCGCTGCGGTGGCACTGGCAGATCCATTTCTTGCCGGCCTCGGCAACCTCGACGACGATCGGTCGGCAGCCGGGGGCCATGCTGTGGTGCGTGCCGTCACAGTATGGCAGCTCTTCGGACCAGCCGCACGTGCAATATGCCTTCCGCCCCGGCGTTTCCTCCACCGGAATAGGCCTCGCCCCATGTTTCTGTCCAGCCATTGCCATCATCCTCCACACGAAGGCCGCTTGTGCCACTGCTCTTGAGCAGTGCTTTGTCTCGACGTGTTCCCGATCACCGCGTCCACAGCCATTATACGATCGTATGTTCCCCGACAACCGAACCGTCGCCTGCAACTTGTGCACAGGCCCCGTTGGCGGTATTTCCAGAGGGATGGGCGGTGGAGCCTCGTACGTTCCTCCCGCCACTAGCACGCAGTGAGACCGGAGTGGTGACATGACGAACGCCGACGTGGCACGCGTTTTTGACGAAATCGCGGACATTTTGGAGATCAAGGGCGCGGACGGCTTTCGCGTCAATTCATACCGCCGCGTCGCACGCCAGATCGACGACCTCGCGAGCGACATCAACGAGGTGGCCGCCCGTGGCGAGTTGGCCAAGCTGCCGGGCGTCGGCAAGAGCTCGGCGGAGAAGATCAACGAGCTGCTGGAGACCGGCGAGCTGAAGATGCGGGGGGAGCTGCTCGCCGAAGTACCCGAATCGCTGCTCGAACTGCTGAAGGTGCCCGGCCTGGGGCCGAAGAAGGTCGCGCTCCTGTGGCGCGAACGCTCGATCAACTCGCTGGGTGATCTCAAGCAAGCGATCGAGGGCGGCAAGCTCGCCGATCTCAAGGGCTTTGGCAAGAAGAGCATCGAGCAGATGAGCCATGGCATCGCGTTTCTGGAGAGCAGCGCGGGACGCCGGCGGCTCGGGACCGCGTGGGCGGTCGGCACGCGGCTGCGCGAGTTGGTGGAGGCGATGCCGGGCGTACGGCGTGTGGAACACGCGGGGTCGTTGCGGCGTGGGTGCGAGACGGTTGGCGATCTTGACCTGCTGTGCGTTGCGGACGACGCCGAGGGGACTATCAAGGCGTTCACGGAACTCGAGGACGTGACGCAGGTGCTGGCGGCGGGGGGCACGAAAGGCTCCATTCTCTACCAATACCGCCCACGCCGAAGCATGCAGGTTGACCTGCGCATCGTGTCCGAGGAATCATTCGGTGCCGCGTGGCAGTATTTCACGGGCAGCAAGGAGCACAACGTCCGCCTGCGCGAACTGGCGGTGAAGCGCGGCTGGTCGCTGAATGAGTACGGCCTGACCGAGGGCGAGCTTGTCATCGCGTCGCGCACCGAGGAAGAGATCTACGCAGCCCTTGATCTGCCGTGCCCGCCGCCCGAGTTTCGCGAGGACCGCTTCGAGTTCGATCTAAAGGAGATCCCCACTGACCTCATCACGCGCGAGCACATTCGCGGCGACCTGCACATGCACACGGTCGCCAGCGACGGCGTGAACACGATCGAGGAGATGGCCCGAGCCGCCAAGAAGTTGGGCTACGAGTACATCTGCGTTACCGACCATTCCGCCAGCAGCGCCATTGCCAACGGGCTGTCGGCCGACCGGCTGAGCAAGCAGATCGAGGAAATCCACGCGATCAACAAACGTCTCAAGGGCGTCACCGTGTGGGCGGGGAGCGAGGTGGACATTCTCGCCGGCGGCAAGCTGGACTTTCCGGATGAACTGCTGGCCGAGCTCGATTTCGCTATCGCCTCGATCCACTACGGTATGGGCTCGGATATCAAGGAAAACACGCAGCGCACGCTGGAGGCGATGCAGAGCCCGTACATCAACGTCATCGGCCACCCGACCGGTCGGCTGCTCACCCGCCGCGACGCCATGCCCCTTGATATCGAGGCCGTAGCCAAGGAAGCCGCCCGCACGGGGACGGCGCTGGAGATGAACTCGTCGCACCACCGGCTGGATCTGAAGGACCAGCACGCCCGGCTGGCACGCGACTGCGGTGCCATGATCTGCATCAACACCGATGCGCACGCGACGGACCAGTTCGAGGAAATTCGTTTCGGCATTGTGACCGCGCGGCGTGGGGGGCTGCTAAAGGGCGATGTTGTGAACACACAGACCGCAGCCCAGATTCGGAAGTTCGTCGAACGTAAGCGCAGCGGCTGATTCGGGGCCCTGACAAACACGCCGACGCGGATGAACGTATTCCACCAACGCCATGACTCCTCTGGCTGGCGTTCTACAGGCAGACCTGCTGATTGTCGGGGTACGGCGAATTGGCTCGGTGGCGCGTTGGTTACGCGTCGGTCCGCGCTGGCGTCGATCGAGCGGGCGGTCGCCTGGATAGCAGTGCTTCCAAACGCATCCGCATGCTGTCGATCTCTTCCGCCGTGAATCGCTGCAACACTGGTACCAGGCGTTGAATGGACAGTTCAACGTCCGGCTCGTAGGGTTGGGCAAAGTCGGCGGCATTGAATTCGGAGAGCTGGGGCATTGGCTTCTCCATTGGCAGCGTTTGCCGAAGTGTTGCCGAATCCTCGGGTTCGATATGCGTCACCCAAAATGCTACCGTCAATCCGGGATCATGAAAAGCGGATTCTCGGACGCTGGTCGAGTCTCGCCCCCGTGAAAACCCTGGGGGCACCTACCAGATTGGTCGTGATTCCCGTTGATTCGGCACCGGGCACCCGCAACAATCAAGTGAGCAGACACTTTCTGGGTACAGGGAGACATGACCCATGAAAAAGATCACGCGGAGCTTATGCGTAGTAGCGCTCCTTGCGCTCGTGTTGTCCCTCGCCGCTAACGGTGAGGAGGTAGTCGTCAAGAATGACAGTGTCACCGACTTCGGGCAGGCGGTGATCGTCGGGGACTTCGTCGAGGGTGAGCACGCGGGTGCCCGCCTGACCTCGCCGTGCGATGGCACGCTGGTGGCCGTTCAGATTGTGTGGCTCGAAGGTACCGCTGGGCACGGCGATAGCCTGGAAGGTGCGATCCATATTTATCACGCCCCTTCGTTCCCGTCGCCAGGCGTGGAGCTGGCCCTGCTCGAAGGCCCGGTGCTCTCGCCCGGGTGGCTGAATGAATACCGCTACCTCGACGAGGCCCAGAGCATTCCGCTGAACGTGGCTGTCAGCGCAGGCCAGGAAATCCTCGTCACGCTCGAGTTCTACAACCCGACGAATGTCGGCAATGGCGGCCCGAGCGTTGTGCGCGACCTCGATGGTTGCCAGTCGGGACGGAACGTGCTGTACGCGATTCCGGGCGGCTGGCTGAACTTCTGCAGCTTCCTGACCGGCGATCTGGCGATTCGCATGGTCATCGACTGCCCCGGCGTCACTGGCGCATGCTGCTATGCCAGCGGCATTTGTGCCAACGATATCGAGGAGGCCGACTGTCTGGCCGAGTTCGGCGCGGTCTGGTACGAGGGGCAGACGTGCGACAACGTTACCTGCACGGCGCGCGGGGCCTGTTGCCGCCAGGGCAGTTGCCTCCAGTTGGTCAGCAAAACAGACTGCCAGGCCATCGGCGGCGTCTACGCCGGTGATGGCACGGATTGCGCTGATAGCGTCTGTGTGGCCGGCGCCTGCTGCATGCCGGCGACCGGTGAGTGCGTCCAGAATTTCGAGTTCCAGTGCGATGTGCTGGGCGGCGACTTCCAGGGCATAGGTACCACCTGCGATCCGAACCCCTGCCCGCAACCAGTCGGAGCTTGCTGCTTCGGCACAGTCTGTCTGGCCAATCAGACCGAGGATGCCTGCGTGGGCAGCGGCGGCGAGTGGGCCGGCGCGGAGACGAATTGCAGTGACAACAACGGCGATTCCATACCCGATGCGTGTGAGAGCAGCTTTGCAACCGGCGACCTGAACTGTGATGGTGTGACGGATGTCTTCGACATCGATGCCTTCGTGATGGCCATTATTGATCCGGGCGATTACGCGGCGGCCTATCCGGACTGTGATTTCATGCTCGCGGACTGCAACGCTGACGACGCGGCCGACGTTTTCGACATCGACTGCTTCGTCGCCTTGATCGTGGGAAAGTAGAACATCCATCGACTGTCGCGGTGCCGATGCGGGGGCACCGCGACAGGTAGGATGGCACGCGATCAGAGCCCGAGCGGAAGCGAGCGGGCATATTGTCGTTAATTTGAAGTGGCGAATAGCGGATGGCGAATTGAGAACCAACCGTCTGCGATTCCAGCCATTCCCGTTGTTACTACGTCACTTCTGAATTTGCCCCGCGCTGCCGTGGCCTGCTCCCCAAGAGTTGATCCAGATGTTATGAGAGTCGCATGCTGGCGGCGGCTATGCCGCCGCCAGGGACTGGAGA
>JAFGRR010000204.1 GCA_016935035.1 Phycisphaerae bacterium
CGGCCTTTTTATGAATCCGAATCAGGCCGAGGCGTGGCTCAAGCTGCTGGTAACATGAACCCAACTCGGCGGCGTCGCAGAGCATGACCCTCTGGGTGTGCGGCAGGGGCGCCGGGGGGGCCTGCTCCAGCGTCGCCAGCGAGACCGTGCGTGACCCGAGGCCGGCGCAACCCGTCGAGATGGCGGCCAGACCAAGTGCCATCGTCAAGCCCACCGTGCCCTGGGTGCGATTCAATTGACGCCGTCGAGATGCACCTCTCGGTGGCTTGCAATGCGGGTGAGGCAGTCGTAATCTCATTCGGTTGCACCTCTCGAGGATGGCTCATAGGCTGCATCGACCAACGAAAGTACTCGCAGGAGTTACCGAATGATTATCGGGGTACCCACGGAGATTAAGCCGGACGAATATCGTGTCGCGATTGTGCCGGCCGGAGTGGAACAGCTAAAGCGTGATGGCCACACGGTCATCATCCAGCGCGGAGCGGGCCTGGGGTCCGGGATCTCGGACGAGGATTATCAGGCGCTGGGGGCGCGGATCGTGGACACGGCGGCCGACGTCTTCCGCGAGGCCGAGCTGGTCTGCAAGGTCAAGGAGCCGCTGGCGCAAGAGATCAAGATGATCGAGTCGCGCCACACGGTTTTCACCTACTTCCACTATGCCGCCAACCGTGAGCTGACCGAGGGCATCGTGCGCACGGGCTCCGTGACCGTGGCGTATGAGACCATCGAGGATCGTCACGGCCGTTTGCCGCTGCTGGCACCGATGAGCGAAGTCGCGGGCAAGATGGCCGTTCAGGAAGGCGCGAAGTACCTCGAAAAGCCCATGATGGGGCGCGGCATTCTGCTGGGTGGCGTGCCGGGCGTCGAGCCGGCCAACGTGCTCGTGCTCGGCGGCGGGATCGTCGGCACTTGCTCGGCGAAACTGGCCGCCGGCCTCGGTGCCAGAGTCACCATGATGGACATTGATCTGTACCGGCTGCGTTATCTCGATGACGTCATGCCGGCGAATGTTCAGACCGTCTACAGCACGCCGGCGTCGATTCGGCGTCATCTCGAAGTGGCCGACCTGGTCATCGGCGCGGTTCTGGTGCCCGGTGCGCGCTGCCCGATGCTGGTCCCGCGCGAGTACCTTTCGCTCATGAAGCAGGGCGCGGTCATCGTCGACGTCGGCGTTGATCAGGGCGGCTGCGTCGAGACCACCAAGCCCACCACACACCATGATCCGACATACGTCGTCGATGGGGTGGTGCACTATGGTGTGGCGAACATGCCGGGCGCCGTCGGGCGCACCAGTACGTTTGCCCTAACAAATGCCACGCTGCCGTACTTGCTCAAACTCGCGAATCTCGGCTACAAGAAGGCCGCCCAGGAGGATCCGGGGCTGGCTCGCGGCATCAACATCATCGGCGGCAAGGTTACCTACAAGCCCGTCGCCGATGCGTTCGACATGTCGTACCAGCCGTACGAGTAAGTGCGCCAGGTGGTGTTAGCGTGCTCGAATCGGGGAATATTGACCCGGCCGAGCCGAATCCTCCCCCGGTGTCTGGTTGCCGCAAAGATGGCGCCGCGTGGTAGTATGCGCCTGAACGAGGCTGGCCGAGGCGCGGTTGGCATTCCGCTCAAACCTGGATGCAGAGGCACGGCACGATGAAGAAATGGATCGCGGTGGTCGTGGTGATCGTCGGCTTGGTGCTGTCGTGGTGGTACGTGTCGAACTACGTACGCTACACCGCTTCGTGGAACCAACCGAAGTTCGGCACCATATCGCGTGGCGATATCAGCGTGCCCATCTCCGCCTCCGGGTTGATCGAACCCAAGCAGCGCATCGACGTCAAGTCGGAGGCCTCCGGCGAAGTTCTCGCCGTGAACGTGCGCGAGGGTGACTTCGTGCACGCGGGCGACGTGCTCGTGAGCATCAAGCAGGAGGATGAGAAGCGCAGCGTGGCTCGCGCCCAGGAAGACCTGACAAGAGTCCAGGCCGCCCTGGAGCAAGCGAAGCTGGCCGAAATCGACGCCGGTCAGAGGGTGATCTCCGCTGAAGCGAGCGTGGCGGACGCCCAGGCCTCGCTTGACGTGGCCGAGTTCGAAATGGAGTTCAAGGAAGGACTGGAGGCCAGAGGTGATACAAACCCGCGCGAGATGGTCAGTGCTCGCGCAACGCTCAACCGGGCGCTCGCCGGCGTCAAGAGCGCCGAAGCCTCGCTCGAGATGGCCAGGCTTGCCACCAGGACCTCCGCCGAGAACATCAAGATCCAGGAGGCCAATCTGGAGGTCAGCAAGCGGAACCTCGCGGACGCCGAGGAACGCCTCGCCGAGACAACCGTCGTCGCGCCGCAGGATGCGCTGGTCACCGACGTGAACGTCACCGCCGGGACGATTATCCAATCGGCTTCATCGACCTTTACGGGCGGCACGACGCTGCTCGAACTGGCGGACATTTCGCAGCTCAAGGTTATCACGCGCGTGGACGAGGCGGATTACGGTCGTGTCCTGGCCATTTCGCCCGAGACCGCGCTGCCGCGGATGGGTGACCTGCTCGAAGCCGAGGCCGCTACCGCCGAGGAATTGGCGATGCGCAGCGGCGAGGTTCAAATCAAGGTTGATGCGTTCCCGGACCTGGTCTTCTCGGGTCTGATCGAACGTGTTGAGCCGCAAGGCAAGCTCAACCCCGGCTCGTCGATCATCCAGTTTGACGTGCACGTTGTGATTACCGACGAGAAGCGCAGCCGGCTGTTGCTGGGCACTCAGGCGCAGGTTGAGTTTACGGTCGATACCGCGCGCGACGCACTGCGCGTGCCGGCCGACGCGGTCAAAAGCGCCGGCGACCAGCGTGGCATCTACCTGCGTGTGCCGCCAGAGCCTGGCTCAAACGAGCAATGGGGCAAGAAATTCGTGCCGGTCACCTTTGGTATTACCGACGGGACGTATACGCAGGTGGTGCGGTCGGAGACCGACGACGAGTTGAAGGAAGGACAGCAGGTCTACACCAAGCTGCCGACCAAACCCCGCGAAGACGAAAACTAACCAAGGCAGGACCGCCGTGTCGCTGATTCGCCTCCAAGGCCTGACTAAGCTGTACCAGATGGGTGACTCGGTTGTCCGAGCGCTCGACGGCGTCGATCTGGAGGTGTCGGCCGGCGAGTTCGTAGCCATCACTGGGGCCTCCGGCAGCGGCAAGAGCACGATGATGCACCTGATCGGCTGCCTCGATCGGCCCACCAGTGGCAAGTACTACCTCGATGGCCGCGATGTCAGCCGCCTCTCCGACCGCGAACTGGCCCGCGTGCGGAATCAGCAGATCGGCTTCGTCTTTCAGACCTTCAACCTGATCAACCGCACATCGGCGCTCGATAACGTCGGCGTGCCGATGTTCTACGCCCGCCGAACCGCCACGCGCGGCGCCGCCATGAAGGCCCTGGAGACAGTTGGCCTGCTGACGCGTGCCCACCACAAGCCGAACGAGTTGTCAGGCGGCGAGCGGCAACGCGTGGCCATCGCCCGCGCCATCGTTAACGAGCCCCCGCTCGTAATGGCGGACGAGCCCACCGGGAACCTCGACTCGCGCACCGGCGAGCAGATCATGCAGCTCTTTCGTGCGCTGAATGAGTCCGGTGTGACGGTTGTTTTGGTCACGCATGAATACGACGTCGCCATTCAGGCCCAGCGCATCGTGCAGATGCGCGACGGCAAGATTCTGTGGGACACGCCGTCGAGCGCGCTGCGCGGCAGGGAGTTGTCGTCCATGCCGACCGGCATCGAGCTGCCAACCGGCGCGTCCGCCCCCGACGCTGGCCCCCCGCCAGCATCCTAGCACGAACTCCCAGCAGCGCGGCGCGGTAGTCTTTGCTTGCCATAGGGTTATGTGCTGCCCGGTGCTACGGGAATCTCGCCCGACAGACCTGCGGGACGGCTTGCGAACCCCACTGGAATCGCCTACACTACCGGTAATCAGGCTGCCTCGGCGTTCGCCGTCTGCCCGGGTCAGGGCAAGCTGCGCTGGGACATGACCCGTGTGTCACAAGGAGTAGGGCCTTGCCACTTAGCATCGAGAAGAAATCAGAAATCATGGCTGACCACCGCCGACACGAGTCGGACACCGGGTCAGCCGAAGTCCAGGTCGCGCTGCTGACGACGCGAATCCAGCAGTTGACCGAACATCTCAAGACGCACAAGAAGGATCATTCGTCTCGCCGCGGTTTGCTGAAGATGGTGGGACGTCGTTCCGCCTTGCTGAAGTTCCTGGCCAAGGCGGATCGAACGCAGTATCTGGCCACGATCGGGAAGCTTGGCCTGCGCAAGTGATTCGCGGGCGCAGTTTGGACATCAGTTCCACGGCACGCGTCTGCCGGCGGTGACGCGACTCGTGACGTGCACACCCGCTCGGTTCAAGCGTCCGGTCCCGACATGGGGGGGCGGATACTTGTCAGACAATCGTTTCCGCCGAGCATCGCGCGGGATCGGGCCGGATACAACAACATAGGTAAGCAGAGAATAAGACGTATTAGTCGGTTGAGTTGGCAGCGGAACATTGGCAGGTAGATAGGCGAAATGGTGTTCAAAGTAGAACGGCAAGTCGGATCAAGAGTCCTTTCAGTCGAAGTTGGCAAAATCGCGAAACAGGCGGCCGGTGCCGCCGTCGTTCGTTATGGGGACACGGTCGTGCTCGGCACGGTCGTGACATCTGATCCACGCCCCGGCATTGATTTCTTCCCGCTCCAGGTGGATTACCGCGAGCGGATGGCGGCCGCGGGCAAGTTTCCCGGGGGGTTCTTCAAGCGTGAGGGGCGTCCCTCGTCCAAGGAGATCCTGTCGGCACGCATGATCGATCGCCCGATCCGTCCGCGCTTCCCCAAGGACTTCCGCGACGAGGTGCAGATCCAGGTCATGACGCTGGCGACAGATTGCCAACACGATCCGGATGTGCTCTGCATGGTGGCCGCCGCCGCCGCGCTCGGTGTATCGCCGCTTCCTTTCCTGGGCCCGGTCGCGGGTGTGCGCGTCGGACGCGTGGATGGCAACTTCATCGTCAATCCGTCGCAGGCGGAGATGGAGTACTCGGATCTCGACCTCGTGCTGGCGGGGCACCGCGACGGCGTGAACATGATCGAGATCGGGGCCCACGAGCTGTCCGAAAGCGTGCTGGTCGACTCGATCAAGTTCGGCTACGAGCAGGGCGTGCTGCCCATCTGTGAAATGCTTGACGAACTCAAGCGGCACGCCGGGAAGCCCGCTACTTGGGAGGCGCCCGAGAAGAGCACCGCGCTGCTCGAGGAGATCCGCGGCAAGGTTCGCGACAAGATCGTGGCCGCCAAGCAGATCGGTGCCAAACTCGAGCGTCAGGACGCCGTGGCTGCGGTCTACGACGAGGCGCTCGCCGAGTATTGTCCCGAGGGCGCGACCGAAACGAAGTACACGCGCGCCGAAGTCAACGATGCCCTGCAAACGGTCGAAAAGGAAGTCATCCGTACACGCATCCTCGCCGAGGGCGTGCGCCCCGATGGTCGCGCCACCGATCAGATTCGTCCGATTGCATGCGAGGTCGGTTGGTTGCCACGCACGCACGGGTCCTCGCTGTTCACACGCGGCGAGACGCAGGCCATGGTCACGACCACCCTCGGTACCTCCCGCGACGAGCAGACCATCGACGACATGCTCGGCGAGTACAGCAAGAAGTTCATCCTGCATTACTACTTCCCGCCGTATTCAGTCGGCGAAGTTGGCCGCATCATGGGGCCCGGCCGGCGCGAGATCGGTCACGGTGCGCTGGCCGAACGCAGTCTGCAAGCCGTCCTGCCATCGCCGGACGATTTTCCCTACACCATCCGACTTGTCAGTGATATCACCGAATCGAACGGTTCGAGCTCAATGGCGACGGTTTGCGGCGGTACGCTGAGCCTGATGGATGCCGGTGTGCCGATCACGGCGCCGGTAGCCGGCATTTCGGTCGGCATGGTTTCCGACGGCGACAAGCACCGTCTGTTGCTCGACATCCTGGGCGAGGAAGACCACTTCGGCGACATGGACTTCAAGGTTGCGGGCACGAAGGACGGCGTCACCGGCGTCCAACTGGATCTGAAGGCCGACGCGGTGTCCTATGAAGTGATCCAGGAGACCTTCGAGTTGGCCCGCAAGGGGCGACTGCACATCCTGGGTGAGATCACCAAGACGCTCGCGGCGCCGCGGCCGCAGATCTCCGAGAACGCACCTCGCTTGCTGACGATCAAGATCGATCCCGAGAAGATCGGCAAGGTCATCGGCCCGGGCGGCAAGTCGATCAAGGCCTTGCAGGCGGATACCGGGGCCCAGATTGACATCGAGGATGACGGCACGGTTTACATCTCGTGCCTCGACGCCGATGGCGCCGAGCGGGCTCGGGATGCGATCGCGCGCATGACCGAAGAGATCAAGGTCGGCCGTATCTACGAGGGCAAGGTGACGACGATTCGCGATTTTGGGGCGTTCGTCGAACTGGTCGAGGGACAGGACGGACTGTGCCATATCTCCGAGTTGGACGAAGGCTACGTCAAATCGGTCAACGACGTTGTGAAACTTGGTGACAAGATCAAGGTGAAAGTGATCGCCGTTGATGACCAGGGGCGCATCAAGCTTTCACGCAAGGCCGCGATGAAGGAGGACAAGGAATAGTCTGACCACGCGCGGGCAAGGGCCGCGCACAACAGGTGTACACGCAATTGGCGGGCAGCGCGGAAAACGGGTGTGGGATTCGCGCCAGGGGCCTGTCAAATTGCGCTATGTATTCCATTCATTTCGGAAGGGAGTCGCCACCCACTCACATC
>JAFGRR010000205.1 GCA_016935035.1 Phycisphaerae bacterium
ACAGCGCCGTCGCCGAGTCGAGCCGCATACTCTCTCGAGCGCGCGGCGAGGCGGGGCGCCTGCGTGCCGAGGCCCAGGGCTACAGTCAGACGCGCGTCAGCCGCGCTCGCGGAGAGAGCGCCCGTTTCCTTAGTGTTCTGGCCGAATATCGCCGGCAGCCGGTGGTGTTTCAGCAGCGTCTGCTGCGTGACACGTTCGAGAGCGTGCTGCCGAACGTCCGCACGTACATCCTCGACAGCCAGCCGGGTGATCCGACGACGAATTTGCGGATCATTGAGAGTGAGCGGGGTGGGGACGGCGGAAATTAGCGCGACCGTCTCAGTCCCCCACGGCTGAAGCCATGGGGCACCCGAGTTTGGGGCACCCGGATGTAACGTATGCGGCGCTCTACGGCTGCCACGGGGGCGGCCGCCACGTTGCCGTGGGGCGGCCGCTACTTGGCGGCGTCCATCAGGATGTCGCCGACGGCTTGCCAGATGGCCTGGCGGAAGTCGGCGACCTTGCCGGTGTCGTCGGGGTGCACGCGATTGGTCAGGGCGATGATGTACACGCCCTGTTCGGGATAGATGCGGATCGCCGTGCCGGTGTAGCCGGTGTGGCCGTAGGCGAAGAGCTTGTCCACGCCGGTATCATCGGCGTCGGGCACGTACAAGTCCCAGAGCAGGCCGCGGCGGTCCTCGACGCCGTTGAGGTTCTTCTTGCCGGCGTTCTGCACGCGCGTCATCTCGCTGATGGTCTCGGGTTTGAGGACGCGCACGCCGTCGAGCTCGCCGCCGTTGAGCATCATCTGGGCGAAGCGGCCCAGATCCTGGGCGGTGCTGAACAGGCCGGCATTGCCAGAGACACCCGCCTGCATCGCGGCCAGCGGGTCATGCACCTGGCCCTGCAGGAAGCCGCCTTCGCCGCGGCCATAGTCGGTCTGCGTTGTGGTGAGGCAGCGCGGCCACAGCTTCTCCGGCGGGTTGTAGCCGGTGTCCGTCATCTTCAGCGGCCCGAAGACGTGCTCGGCGGCGAACTTGTCGATTGGCTGACCGCTGACCGCCTCGACGATCTCGGCACACAGGATCGCGTTCAGGCAACTGTAAATCACGGCTTCGCCAGGCGGACGTTGCAGATCGAGCTTGTGGATGTACGCGCGAATCGCGTCCGGGCATGGGAAGCCGTTGGCTTCCTTGATCGGCTTCTGCTGTGCCGCGCCGACGTACGGCGGCATGCCAGACGTGTGCGTCATCAGGTGGTGAATCGTGACGCCTTTCTTCTCCGGCGTGTCGAACTCGGGCAGGTAACTGGCGACCGGGTCATCGAGCTTCACGCGGCCCTGTTCGAGCAGGACCGCCATACTGGTGCCGGTCGCGATGGGCTTGGTCATCGACGCGAGATCGAAGACGGCATCGGCGGTCATCGTGGCCGGCTTGGGCTCGGTGCAGCGATAGCCGTAGACCTTTTGCCATTGCTGGAAGCCGTCCGCGGTCTTGCGGCCCACGACGATCACCGCGCCGGGGATCTTACCGGCCTTGAGCTCGTCGGGGACAACGGCGTCGAGTGCTTCCTCCAGGCAGCGCATCCCACCATCCAGCGGCACCGTTTTCAGATCGAAGTCCCAACTCCACTCGTTGAAATAGAGGTTGTGGCCGTCGATCTCTATTTCGCCGCGCTGAAAGTCGTACGGCTCGCTGCGGAAGCTCGTCTTCGGTGGCACAAGGTCTTGGCCGTAGTCGAGGTTCACGATCATGCGGTAGGGATCCATGTGACCGCAGAAGAACTCTTGCACGCGCGGGTCGGCGTGCTTCTGAAGGCCGTTCGACGCATCTGCCGGCAGCCAGCCCCACGGCTCGACGTAGAACTCCGACCAGTCGTGCATGTTCCATTCGCCGGGCTTGGTCTGCCAGCCGGACTGCCAGCGGGCCGGGATGCCGGCGGCGCGGCAAAGTGTGATGAACGTCAGCCCCTGCACGCCGCAATCGCCGCGGCGCGCGGTCAGCGCCTTGGCCGAGATGTTGCGGATGGTGCTGTACTCCATCTCGGCGTACCACGGGATGTTCTCGTCAACCCAGCGGAAGATGGCGCGGGCTTTGCGCAGCGGATGCGTTTCGACACCGACGATCTCTTGTACCAGTGACCCCACTTCGGGCGTGAAGACGATGTGCGGCGGCCGCTCGGCGGTGAACTCGCGGTACAGGTTGCTGGACGTGTCGTACGTCAACGCCTCGGCGTCGTTGATGTCGGGCACGTAGGCGCACGTAATGAACTCGAACTCGGCAACGAAACGCGGCGGCTGCTTGGGGTCTTCGATTGTCTGCTCGAAATAGACGGTGCGCTGCGGCGTGCCCTCCGGGGCGACGACGGCGCCGGGTGGATCGGTGGAGATCAGCCGAACTTCACGCTGCTGGCGGTAACGCTGCGGGAATGGCAGCCAGCAGCGGACTTTGGCGCCGGCGTGCACGTATTTGTTGCCTTCCTTCACGGTCAGCGTGTAGCGCACGTGGTGCTTCACCGGGGCGACAAACGGGCTGTCGGACTTGTCCGCCAGGTGGAGGATGCGCTCGATCAGCAGCGGCATGTCGAACGTGTCGCCGGCCGGCTCCGGGGGGAGCTGGCGGCGTTTCCTGGCCTCCTTGGACAGTTTGAAGAGCGTGCCGACGGCCCGCGAGAAGTAACGCGGCTGGCCGTCGATCATGCGGTGTTGCAGCACGTCTTCCTTGGTCCAGCGCGTCACGTCGTCGGCGGTGGCGTCGGGGGTTTCGGCCCGCACCCTGGCGAGAATCTCGTCGGCGCTCAGGCAGTAGTCGAGGCGAATGCGGCGGATGATCTCAAGCTCGATCGCAGCCGGTTCGGTCACCGGCGCTTCGGCATTGCTGATGTGCTCGCTCAGCAGCTTCTCGGCCGCCGCGAACTGGCCGGCGTCAACAAGCTGCCGGGCCTTTACGATCACGTCGTCATCGGCGTTCACGGCTGCCACACCGAGCGCACAGACGACGCCCACCAACCAGCGACTCACGGTACTGTTCATGTGTGCTCCTGCTCAGCGGATGGTTCTCCAGGCGTGCTGCGTATCTCCGGGCAGAACCCGCGAGGCCACTGACTGAAGAGCCCCGGGCTCTGGCCCGGACGGTCGTTCCTTTGCTTATCGCGTTCGACAGCGGTACGGATCAGACTATCGATGACGGTTTCGCATTCTACGTCCGCCACGGGGGGTGGACGCTACGGTACGTGCGGAAAGCGGGCGTCGATCGGCGTGTTCGCCAACTCCGCCAGAAACGTGCCGATGCGCTCGCAGGCGATATCGAGGAACTTGTTGCCCTTCTCGGCCGATGCGCCCGCCGGGTTGCCGACGGCACAGTGGTCATTCAACTTGGCGAAATCGCGGCTGGTCGAAACCCAGCCCTTCTCCAAAGCCTCGAAGCGGAACGGCCGGATGTATCCGTCGCCCGCGTTTTGCATCTCTACCAGTTCAGGATGCAGCGCCAGGGCGATCGACGTCTCCCACTGGCCGGCGTGATCGTCGCGGGCGTCGAAGATGTCGCCGTAGTGGTCCTTGGCCACCAGCCACCAGTTGCACAGAAAGACGTGCACGGGCAACTCGCTCTGAATCTGCCGCACGAACGGCGTGAAGTTGTTGCCGCCGTGCGAGTTGATGATGACGATCTTGCGAATGCCGTGCTTGTGCAGCGAGACGACGATGTCGCGCGCGACGGCGTCGAGCGTGGCCTGCGAGACGTGGATCGACAGCGGAAACGCCATCAGGTTGCAGTCGACGCCATAGGGCAAAGTCGGCAGGCAAATGACTGATTCACATTTCGGCCAGGCCAGCTTGCAGCAACGTCGCGCGATCTCGGTCGCATCAAGCACGTCCTCGCCCTCGGGCAGGTGCCGATTATGGGCCTCGGTGGCTCCGATCGGCAGGACGGCGACTTCGTATTGCCGCTTGGAAATGCGGTACAGATTGGTCTTCAGCAGGTCCCACTCTTCGATCATGGCGATGGTCTCCCAACGGCGGCTGTTCTAGCCGAAGCGGCGGCGGTCCGCAAACGCGCCCGACATGTAGCCACGGTCGCGCGCGAGCTGCGGCGAGAAGGCAAAACAGCCGACAAGATTGACAGAGACGCCTGTTGGGCTATACTCATGCTTGATATGAATAACGTAGTCCTGAACAAGCTGCATCATCATCATCACGCGAACCATGTGGTCGGGTGATGGTGCGGACTTTTTCCTGAGCAAAACCATCGACGCCGACCTCGGTCGGCGTCGTTTCTTTTTGGGAACTGATCGCCGCCTGCCGAGGCTCCGCGTCAAAGGAGCCTGAGATGTTACTGCGAGTGGCTGAATCCCCCCTTCGTCTTGGCATTCCCAAGGGCCGCATGAATGAGGGCGTGGTCAAGCTATTGGCCGACGCGGGTGTGCAGTTGCGGTCGGGGCCGCGTGATTATCGGCCGACAGTCGCCTTGCCCGGCCTTGAGGTCAAGATCCTCAAGCCGCAGAACATCCTGGAGATGCTGGCCGTCGGCTCACGCGACGTCGGTTTCGCCGGGGCGGACTGGGTCGCCGAGCTACAGGTCGACGTCGTCGAGTTGCTTGATACGGGGTTCGATCCGGTGCGGCTGGTGGCGGCGGCGCCGGCGGAGTTCCTGGTGGATGGGCAGTTGCCGCCGGGCGAACTCGTCATCGCGTCCGAGTATGAGCGCCTCACCAAACGCTGGATCGAGCGGCGGAGTCTCAGCGCCCGCTTCGTGCGCTCTTACGGTGCCACCGAGGTCTTTCCGCCGGAGGACGCCGACTGCATCGTCGATAACGCCGCCACCGGCTCGACCCTGCGGGCCAACGGTCTGGAGGTCGTGGATGAGATCATGCGCTCGTCCACGCGGCTCTTCGCCAATCCGGCGGCGCTCGATGATCCGCGGCGGCGCAAGGCCATCGACCAGCTTGTCACGTTGCTGCGATCGGTGTTGGATGCCCGGCAACGCGTCATGCTGGAGGTCAACGTGCCGGCCGACGCGCTCGAAACAGTCGTCCAGATCATCCCCTGCATGCGTGAACCTACCATCGCGCCGCTGCACGGCGAGGCGGGTTTCGCTGTTAAAGCAGCGGTGCCGCGCGATCGCCTGCCGACGCTGATTACCGAACTGAAAGCTCGCGGCGGCACCGACGTGGTCGTCACGAATCTCTCGCAAATCGTGCCATAAGGCGACCAGGACGCAGCAGGAGGCCATCGAGATGAGCAGCACGTTAGTTTCCAAGATCGAGCCGTCGCCGGCCGTCCGCGACATTCCTGCGTACCAGCCGCCGGCACGATCGCAGACAGTTGATCTGTACCTGGACAGTAATGAGGGTGCGACGCCGCGGGCGGATCTGCTGGCGGAGATCGTCGGGCTCGATGCGAACACGTTGCGGAGCTATCCGCGCAAGCAGCCGATGGAGGCGTTACTGGCGCAGCGTTTGGGCGTGCGACCCGAGCAGGTCGTCGTGACCGCCGGCGGCGATGAGGCACTTGATCGGTCCTGCCGCGCGGTGCTGGGGCCGGGACGCGATCTGATCATGCCGGTGCCGAGCTTCGAAATGATCGAGCGCTATGCCCGGCTGTTGCGGGCCGAGGTGCGGACGGTGCCGTGGACGAGCGGGCCGTATCCGACTGAAGCCGTGCTTGAGGCGGTCGGGCCGCGGACCGGGGCCATCGCCGTGGTGTCGCCGAACAATCCGACTGGCGCGGTGGCCAGTGCCGATGATCTGCGAGAGTTGTCGGCCGCTGCCCCGCAGGCATTGCTGATTGTGGACCTGGCGTATGGCGAGTTCGCGGACGAGGACCTGACGCTGACGGCGCTGTCGCTGCCGAACGCCGTTGTGATTCGCACGTTGTCGAAGGCGTGGGGGCTGGCGGGGCTGCGTGTCGGCTACGCGGTCGGGCCGGAGGCGATTATCAACTGGCTGCGGGCGGCGGGTGGGCCGTATCCGGTGTCGGCACTGTCACTGGCGGTCGCGCAGCGCCAGCTCGTGGTCGGCGACGCCGCTTTACGCTGCTTCGTCGAGACGATCCGCAGCGAACGCTCTGCACTCAGCGAGCTTCTGCAAAGTCGCGGTGCCGCGCCGCTGCCGTCACAAGGCAACTTCGTACTCGTCCGTCTTGGCGACGCATCGCGCATCAAGAATGAACTGCTCGCGCGCGGTATCAGTGTGCGCGACTTTGCCACCAATCCCGACCTGGCCGCACATTTGCGCATCACGCTGCCCGGTGACGCTGTAGCGTTTTCGCGCCTGAACGCCGCACTCGAACAAATCAGCACCACGTGTCCGGCCGCATTCCGGGCCGCCGGCAAGGAGCAACCATGACTCGCGCCGCCGTCGAAATCAAACGCAAGACCCTGGAGACCGACATCACGCTCAAGCTGTCGCTGGACGGCAGCGGCGTGGCGGACATCGATACGGGCATCGGCTTTCTCGATCACCTGTTGACGGCACTGACGCGTCACGCGCGTTTCGATCTGACGCTGAAGTGCCGTGGTGATCTGAACGTGGACGACCATCACACTGCCGAGGATTGTGCCCTCGCGATCGGCGCGGCAATCGACAAGGCGCTGGGCGACAAAGGCGGGATTACCCGCTTTGGCGACGCAATCGTCCCGTTGGACGACGCCCTGGCCCGCGCCGTTGTCGATCTATCGGGCCGGCCGTTCGCGGTGATCGAGCTTGGGCTACGGCGGGAATGTCTCGGGCAACTGGCGTGCGAGAACGTCGCGCACGTGCTGGCGTCGCTCGCGACCGCCGCCCGCTGCAACCTGCACGTCGATGTACTGCGTGGCGACAACGATCATCACCGCGCCGAGGCGGCTTTTAAGGCTGTAGCACTTGCGTTGCGAACCGCTGCCCGCTGCGATGGCACCAACGATATCCCCAGCACGAAAGGTGTTCTGTGAACGCGACTGATGAAGTAATGGTCGTCCGCACCGGCACGGCGAACCTGGCGTCGGTGTGTGCCGGTTTGCGGCGCGTCGGGGCGAAGCCACGTATCACGGAGAGTCCGCGTGATGTGGCTGACGCACGCCGGGTGGTTCTGCCGGGCGTGGGGGCGTTTGGGGCGACGATGGAGTGTCTGCGGCAGTGTGGCCTGGTGGACGTGCTGACGGAGCGCTTCAACGCCGGCCGGCCGACGCTGGCGGTTTGCCTCGGTATGCAACTGCTGTGCGAGAGCAGCG